>JBEIUL010000025.1:0-12793 GCA_040374395.1 Phycisphaeraceae bacterium | reverse complement strand
CTCGCCGACGTCGCGGCCGAGCTCGAGGAGGCCCTGCCGGGCAGCGGCCGACGCTGGTGCGATCTCGGGAAGGCGATCGCCGCCGGCGACTACGGCGAGGCCATCGAACTCGCGATCGCGCAGAACGCGGCGGTGATGGCGGCGCGGGGCGTGGCGGCCTGGGTCGACGCGGGCGCCGACGGCATCCGCGTCCGGTATGACGACCGCCCCGAGCCCCTGCCCGATTCCGAGCGAATCCGTCGGCTCTGGGTCTTCCCGTACTTCATTCCCTCGGTGTGGATCGTGTCGCGGGCCCTCGCGGGAGGTCGCCGTGGATGAGGTCCGGCATGCGGTGCTGTCCGAACGGCTGCAGGAGTCGATCCGTGGCCGTCGGGTGCTCGCCGCGATCTTCACGACGTACACCTTCGATCCGCGATTTCTCGAGCAGGAGATCCTGCCGGTGCTGCTCGACGCGCCGCTGAGCCACTTGCCCGACGTTCGGGCGGCGCAGCTCGAGGATCACCTCCGCTCGATGGAGCGCCTCGCGGTCTTCTACGACCCGCGGGCGCTCGATCCCACCGACGGCGGTCGGATCCGGCTCGATCTCGAGCGGATCCCGGTCCGTCACCGGACCGGCGCGTTCCACCCCAAGGTCTTCCTCGCCCTCGTCGAGGAGCGGGACCCGGATCCGGCGGGAACCCGCCGCCGCACGCTGCTGGTGGCGTCGCTGTCGGCGAACCTGACCCGTACGGGCTGGTGGCACAACGTCGAGGCGGCGCACGTCGTCGAGGTCGAGCCCGAGGGCGACGATCTCGTGCGCAAGGACCTGCTCGACCTGCTGCGCCCGCTGCGGGCCGCGATGGCCGCCCGCGGCGGCGGGGGCAACGGCTCCGTCGAGGCGATCGAGCGGTTCCTCGGACGGCCCGAGCCCGGCCAGCGCAGCGTCGACGGTCGGCTGCATCCCCGACTTCATGCCGGGCGGCAGTCGCTGGTCGACTTCCTCGACGAGGCGGCGGGCAAGCACCTGCGCGGGATGAACCTCGAGATCCTCTCGCCGTACCTCGACGACGACGACCGAAGCCTTCCGCTCGAGGAGCTGATCGAGCGATTCCGGCCGGCCGAGACCCGGATCCTGCTGCCGATCGGGCGCGACGGCACGGCCGCATGCCGCGAGTCGCTCTATCGCCGTGTCCGTTCGCTGGAGGGAGTCTCGTGGGGCTCGCTGCCCCCGGCGATCCGCCGCGACGGCCCGCGGAAGGACGCCCGGGAACGTACGATCCACGCGAAGCTCCTGCGGTTCTTTTCCAGGCGTCCGGGCCGCGAGATCTGCCTCGTGGGCTCGCCGAACCTGACGCGACCCGGGCATGCCGGCTCGGCGCGCGGCAACGTCGAGGCGGCGCTGCTCGTCGAGGTCGACGGTTCGGGACGTCCCGGCTTCTGGCTGTCGAGCCTCGAGGCCGAGCCGACCTCGTTCGCGGTGCCCGCGGCGAGCGAGAAGGCCGATGCCCTCGATCTCTCGCGGACCGAGGTGCGATTCGACTGGAGCCGCCGGGAGGGCGAGATCCGCTGGGATCACCGCGAGCGAAGTCCGGCGCTCTTCCTCCACGAGCCGGGCGGCAGTCCGATCGCGAGCGTCGGGTCGCTCGCGCCGGGCGAGTGGACGCCGCTCGCGACCGATCCCCCGCTCGATCGGCTCCTGCGGGGAAGCGCCCTGCTCGAGGTCCGCGCGACCGGCGCCGAGACCCGGATGATCCTCGTGCAGGAGGAGGGCATGCGGCACAAGCCCTCGATCCTGCTCTCGCTCTCGGTGGCCGACATCCTGCGCTCGTGGGCGCTGCTCACCCCCGAGCAGCGTTCGGCGTTCCTCGAGCATCGGGCCGCCGCCGCGAGCGCCGACGAGGGGCTCGACGTGGCCCTCGCCCGTCTCGGCGGGGAGACCGCCGAGACCCTTTTCGACCGCATGGCCGCGTGCTTCCACGCCTTCGCCTGCCTTGAGCGCGGAGTGCGGGCCGCGATCGCGGAAGGGCGTCACGAGGAGGCGGCGTCGCGGCTCTTCGGCGCGAAGTACGACTCGGTCGCGACGCTGCTCGATCGGGCCGACGATCCCGCGGGGCCGGTCGACCCCGTCGATCGATACCTGCTGTACCTGTCTGCCCGCCAGCTGGTCGAGGAGCTCCGGAAGGAGGCGATCCCCGGCTTCGCGCGGGCCGACCGTCGCGCCGAGTGGGACGCGCTGGTCGCCCGCATCGCCCGCATCGAGGCCCTGCGGGAATCGCTCGCCGCCGCGGGCGACGGCAGCCTGCGGGCGTTCCTTGAGTGGTTCGAGCCGCACTTCCTCGCCCGGGCCGAGCCCCCGCGGGAGGCGGTCCGGTGATTGACCGCGCGACGGCGGAATCGCTCCTCGACCTCGGCTCGCGGCAGCCCGGGGGCGATCTCGCCCGTCGTCAGCTCGACGGCGCGGTGGCCCTGCACAACATCCTCGAGCGGGAGGGCACGGCGTACCTCGCCGACGAGGTCGGCATGGGGAAAACCTACATCGCCCTCGCGACGGCGGCCCTCTTCCGCCATTTCAATCCGCGTTTCAGCGTCCTCGTCATCGCGCCGCGGGCGAACATCCAGGCCAAGTGGATCCGCGAGTACCACGCCTTCGTCGCCCATCATCTGCGGTTCGCCGACCTCCGGAACCGCGGCGCCGACGGCCGGCCCGTCCGTCCGCCGGTCTCGTGCGAAAACCTGCCTGAGCTGCTCCGCGAGGTCACTCTCGACCCGCATCGCGACTTCTTCACCCGCCTCACCAGTTTCAGCATGCCGGTGCACCAGGGAACCGGCGGCGAACGCGACGCGGTGCGGCCGTGGCGCGACGCGATTCGCGCAGCGCTCCCGTGGATCGACCGCTCGGCGCTGGACCTCCGCAACGTCGAGCAGTTCAAGGGCGACGTCGCCCGCGCGATCAACTGCGGCCTCCCGACGTTCGACCTGGTGATCGTCGACGAGGCGCACCACCTGAAGCACGGATTCACCCCGGGAGTCGCGGCGAGGAACGCGGTGCTCGCCGGCGTGTTCGGGCGCGCGGGTGCCGGCGACGATCCCCGCCGCTTCCGTGGATACGGCCCACGGGCCGCCCGCGTGCTCTTCCTCTCGGCGACCCCGATCGAGGAGTCGTACCGCCACCTGTGGAACCAGCTCGACGTCTTCGGCTTCGGCGATCGCTTCCCGGCTCTCGCGGCGGGCGACCCGGTCGCCGCGAAGCGCGACGCCCGTCGCATCGTGGTCCGGCGGGTCCGCGAGCTGGAGATCGCGGGCGAGACGTTCACCAAGAACGGATATCGACGCGAGTGGCGGGGCGGCGGGATGTCCACCCACGACGAGCCGATCCGCATCGAGGATGCGAGGCAGCGGCTGTCGGTGGCCCTGGTCCAGAAGAAGGTGGCCGAGACGCTCGGGCACGAGCGGTTCAACTCGTCGTTCCAGACCGGGATGCTCGCCTCGTTCGAGAGCTTCCTCGAGACCGCCGCGACGTCGCGGGGCGACGATGGCGGGGGGGGCTTTCGACGATTCCGGGCAGGCCGAGGACGCCACCGAGCGCGAGGGCGTCGACGTCGCCGCCGTCGACCGGATCGCCCGGCACCACCGCCGGACCTTCGGGGCCGAGCTTCCCCATCCCAAGATGGACCGCCTCGTCGACGCCCTCTCGGACGCGTGGCGGACCGGTCGCAAGGCGCTCGTCTTCGTGCGGCGGGTCGCCAGCGTGCGCGAGCTGAAGCGGAAGCTCGACGAGCGGTACGACGCGTGGCTGCTCGCCCGGCTCGCCGCCGGGGTGCCGCCGGTGGCCCGCCGTCGACTCGCGAGGATCGAGCGCGACTACCGCGAGGAACGGCTGAAGGCCATCGAGGCTGGTGCGTCGTCGCGTGGCGACGATTCGGGTGGCGGGTCGGACACCTTCTTCGCGTGGTTCTTCCGCGGCGAGGGCCCGCCGCGGGTCACGAGCGGGGCGAACATCCAGCAGCGGTTCGGCCAGGCGAGCTCGATCTACGGGACGTTCTTCGAGATGCACCACGTCGCCGACCTGCTCGGCGGTTGCCCCCCGGCGGAAGTGCCGGCGCGACTTGCGGCTGCGCTCGGCGTGACGGCCCCGGTACTCCGCGACGGGTTGAGGTCGCGGGCCCGGCGTTACCTCACGCGGGCGAAGAAGCACGGCCGCGGCGAGCTGTTCGAGGCGGCCCAGGCCGCAGCCTTCGAGTGGCTGGGTGAGGTCGGCGGCGATCGTGCCGACGAGGCGTCGGGGATCTGGCGGGAACGGTTCGCGGGCTCGCTCGCCCGTCCCCACGCCGACGAGGCCCCGGACGTCGATCGGTTTCTCGTGATCCCGACCTTCTTCACCGAGCTCGCCACCCGCCCCGAGCTCCGCGAGCGGATCTGGCCCGCTTCGGCCGGCGGCATCGCGATCGGCTTCCGCGAACGGTTCCTGCGGGCACAGCTGCTGGCCGCGGCCGCCCGGCTCGGCCACGCCTTCATCGACCTCTACCTCGTGGTGCTCGAGCGGATCGGCTCTCTCGATCGCGGCGCCCAGGAGGAGATCGAGGCCGGCGGCGATGCGACCTCCGGCCTCGACACCATCCACGCCTACCTCGACCTGCTCGGGCGGCAGATGGCCGATGTGGGGCGGGAGTGGTCGGCCTTCGACGAGCTCTCACAGGTCGCGAGCCACTACCGCCTGATCGTCGACGTCAACCTGCCCGAGTTCGGGGCCGCCGCGACCTCCGAGACCAGCCTCGCCGAGGCCCGTCGGCTCGCCGCGACGCTGCTCGGACGCCAGCAGCCGGTGGGCGGCATGTCGGGCGACGTGAACCGAACCATGGTTCGGCAGTTCCGCATGCCGGGCTATCCGCTCGTCCTGATCAGCACCGACCTGCTCCAGGAGGGCGAGGACCTGCACACCTTCTGTTCGGAGGTCGTGCACTACGGCATCTCATGGACGCCCTCTTCGATCGAGCAGCGGATCGGCCGCGTCGATCGCGTCGGATCGCAGGTCGAGCGGCGGCTCCGGAGCCTCGATCGGCGGCCCGACGGGGCCGAGCGCCTCCAGGTCTACTACCCGTACCTCGGGGACACCGTCGAGGTGCTCCAGGTGCGTCGGGTGCTGGGTCGCGTGAACGAGTTCCTTCGCCTCATGCACGAGGGAATCGTGACGGCGCCGCGCGGTGACCCGCGGATCGACATCGGTCGCAGCCTGCTGGCGGGCGGCGGAATGCCCCTGGCCATCGAGACGCGGCTTACCTCGTCCTTCGGCATCGATCCGAAGGACCTGGTCGGCGACGTGCGGGCCCTCGCGGTCGAGCCCCGTGCCGCCGACTCGGCCCGGGCCCGGTTCCGTTCGCTGTTCGATCGGCGGTGGCCGGGCGTCGAGATCGAGTGGTCGGCCTCGGATCGCGACCATCTCCGATTCGGCACGATGCGGATGGCCGGGAGGATCCAGCCCTTCACCCTTCAGATCCGCTCGTTCGGCCCGCGCCTGCTCATCCGATGCACCAGCCCGGTCGGCATCGTCCGCCACGCCGAGTCGGCCGAGCGGGTCCGGACCGAGATCGAACGGACGCCGGTCCGCGTCGCGGCGATCGAGCTCGACGACGGCGACACCTACGACCTCTCGGTGATCGAGGATGTGCTGCTCGCGACGGATCCGGCGTCGGACGTCGCCCGGGCCGCCTCGATCGTGCGGCGGGCGTGCTCTTCGGCCGACCGCCTCGAACTCGCGCTGCTGCCCGATCGCGATCGCGATCTTGCCGAGTTCCGTCCCCAGCTCGAGCGGGAGGCGACCTCCGATGGATGACCTCCGCCGCCTCGCCCGCGGCATGCGGGATGTCACCTTCGACGGCGACACGATCGTGGTCCGGCTCGCGCGAGATCGGATTCAACGGATCGCGATCGACGATTCGGCCGGCGATGTCCTCCGGCTGCATTCGATGGTCGCGCGGGCCCGCGATCTCGCCGACGTACGGTCGCCCGAGGGTTGGGCGTGGCGGCGGAACCGCACGTCGTCGCTGGTCGGGTTCCGTATCGACACCCGCGGTCGGCTGCTCGCCGAGGCCTGGATGCCGCGGGAGGGCCTCACCGCCGACGAGTTCCGCGAGACGGTCCGAACGCTCGCCGCCGAGGCGGATCGGGTCGAGTACCTGCTGACCGGCGACGACGTGGAGTGAATCGCGAAGCCGCTCAATCCACCGCCGAGCCCTCCAGCCCACCAAGCACCAACGCCAGATCCTCGCCGTCGATCAGGCCGTTGCGGTCGAGGTCGCCGGTGACGAGGTCGCCCGCGGTCCACGCCGCGAACAGGCTCGCGAGGTCGCCCGCGTCGATCCGCCCGTCGAGATTCACGTCGCCCGCGGCCATGCGGCAGGCGGGCCACGTCCCGGGCTCGCCGTCCTCGCCGAGGAGCGTCGCGAGGCGATCGGCCTCGTCGAGGGCTTCGGGCGAACCGTCGGTCTGGAGTTCGGCAATGCGATCGACAAGCCGCTCGATCACCGTCTCGCACGCGATCGCTTCGCCGTTCGCGATCGGACGGTCGTCGGAGACGGTCGGGGGTGCATCCGTCCCGTCGCCGCCGCCTCCGCCGTTCCCGGTCCCGCCCGCCGGTCCGTCCTTGCCCCGGCCTGTCCCGGCGAACGGCACGTCGCCGCCGGTCGAGATCCGGCCCGCGGTACCGTCGCCCTCGCCCGAGCCGGCATCGGCCAGCGGAACCGGCCGCACGCCGGTGTCGGCGGCGCTCGGCTGCGAAAGTCCTGCGGCGGTCCGGGTTCGAACCGTGTACGTCCCGACGATTCCCGGCTCGATCGAAAGGTCGTTGAACGCCGTCGCCGGCGGCGTTCCGCCGACGAGACCGATCTCGACCGGGGCTTCCTCACCGGGTAGCTGCCGGAAGATCGCGTAGCCGATCACGCCGGTGCCGCTCACCGCGTTCCAGGTCACCCGCACCTTCGAGGGATCGGTGTCGGTCGCGGCGACCCCGGCCGGCGCCGCCACGTTCCGCCATCCCTCGTCGGTCGGGTTGCCGATCGACTCGCCCGCCGCGGTCACGCTGCGGACCGAGTAGAGGTAGGGCGTGCCCGCGACGGCGGTGGTGTCGATGAAGGCGGTCGCGGTGATCGCGACCGTGGCGATGACGGCGGGCGTGCCCGTGCCGGTCGAACGGTAGATGCGGAAGCCGGTGTGGCCGGGCACGATGCCGATGCCGGTCCACGAGAGGCCGACGTTCGCGAGACTCGTCCCGTCGGTGGCTTGCAGGTTCGTCGGCGCCGGCACGTTCCGCCAGCCGGTGTTCGCGGCGGTCGCTGTCGAGTCGCCGACCGACGTCGTCGCCTTCACGAGGTAGTTGAAGAGCGTTCCGGCCGGGGCTCCGGTCACCGCGGCGCTCGCGTCGCTGAAGCCGATCGCGGCGGGATCGGTGACCTCGGCGATCATCGTGGTCGGCGTCGCGGTGCCGTTCGCGCGGAAGACCTTGTAGCCGCTCGCGCCGGGAACCGCCTGCCACGTGAGCTCGATCGACGTCGTGGCGAGTCCGTCGCCGGCCGCGAACGCCGCGGGTGCGGGCACGTTCCGCCAGCCCGAGTTCGGCTGGCTCGCCGCCGAGGCGCCGGCCTGGGTGAGGGCGATCACCGCGTACTGGGATACCGTGCCGGCGACCGCCGTGGTGTCGGCGAACGACGCGGCGGTCGAGGTCGCGATCTCGGCCAGCTCGCCGACGGTCGCGCCGCGCAGGATCCGGTACCCGGTGACGTTCGCGACCGCGGTCCACGTGAGGTTCACGCCGGTGGTCACCGTACCGTCGGTGGCCTGCAGATTCGCGGGGGCGACCACGTTTCGCCAACCGGCGTCGCTCGGGTTGCCGATCGACTCGCCCGCCGCGGTCACGCTGCGGACCGAGTAGGTGTACGCGGTCCCCGGCACCGCGCCGGTGTCGCTGTACGCCGTTGCGGTCGGCGCGACCGTCGCGATCGCCGTCGGCGTCGCGGCGCCGGCCGAGCGGTAGATGCGGAAGCCGGTGAGGCCGGGAACGCTTCCGATGCCGGTCCAGGTGAGGGCGACGTTGAGCGTGCTGATGCCGTCGGCGGCCAGCAGGTTCGTCGGCGCCGGCACGTTCCGCCAGCCGGTTTTCGTGGCGTTCGCGAGCGACGGGCCCGACGGCGTGATCGCGGTGATGCGGTAGGTCGCGACGGTTCCCACGATGATCGTGGTATCGGTGAACGAGGTTCCCACGGGCGTACCGAGCGGCGAGGCGACGCCGATCCGCTCGATCCTGTAGGTGGTCGCGCCGGGCACCGCCGACCAGATCAGGTCGACGCCGGCGGTCGAGGTGCCTTGGCTCGCGGTGAAGCCCGCCGGGGCGGGCACGTTCCGCCAGCCCGGCTTGATCACGCTGCCCACCCCGTTCGACGGTCCGGCCGGGGTGAGGGCTTTCACGCGGTACTGGTACGTCACGCCGGGTTCGGCGGTCGCGTCGGGCCACGTCGCGGTGACGGTCTGGGCGATCGGCGCGAGCGTCGCCTCGCTCGTGCCGCGCAGCACGCTGTAGCCGTTCGCGCCGGGCGAGGCGGTCCAGGTCAGGTTCACGCCGGTCGTCACCGTGCCCAGCGTCGCGTTGAGGTTGGCGGGCACGACGACGTCGCGCCAGCCGAGGTCGCTCGGGCTCGCGAGCGAAAGGCCCGGCGTGGTGCGGGCGAACACCGTGTAGTTGAAGGACTGGCCCGACGCGGCCGACGTGTCGGCGAAGGTCGTGAGGGTCGCGGCCACGGTGCCGACGAGGGCCGCCGTCCCGCCGGCGGCGGGGGCCCGGTAGACGCGGTAGTCGAGCGTGCCCGGAACCGCCGACCAGGTCACGGTGACGTTTGCGGTGCTCGTGCCGTCGGTCGCGGCGACCGAGGCCGGCGCGGCGATCGTCCGCCAGCCGGTGTTCGCGACGCCCGAGGCCGATTCGGTGCCGTTGAAGACGCCGCGCACCGTGTAGTTGAGGATGGTGCCGACGGTCGCCGAGGTGTCTGCGAAACTCGTTCCCGCCGAGACCTCGCCGACCTGCACGTTGGGCACGGCGGTGCCGTTCGCGCGGTAGATCCGGTAGGTCGACACGCCGGGGATGGGGTTCCACGCGACGTTGACCGCGATCGGCGAGGTGCCGTCGCTCGCGACGATGCCCGACGGCGCGGGCATGGTGCGGAAGCCGGTCCGCGTCGGGTTCGGCGGGTTCGACTCGCCCGAGGCGGTGCGGGCCCGGACCTCGTAGGTGAAGGTCACGCCGACGTCGGCGGTCGTGTCGAGGAACGACGTCGCGGTCGGCTCGGCGATCACGCTCGGCGTGCCCGCGCCGACGCTGCGGTAGATGCGGTAGCCCGCGGCCCCGGCCGATCCGGTCCAGGTGAGGTTCACGCCGTCGGAACGGGTTCCTTGCGTGGCCTGCAGGTTCCCCGGGGCGACCACGTTCCGCCAGCCGGTGTCGGGCGTGCCCGCGTCCGAGTTGCCGGCGGCGGAGGCCGCACGCACCGTGTAGGTGTAGGTCGTGCCCGCGGCCGCCGCGGCGTCGAGGTAGGTCGTCGCGGTCGCGGCCGGCGCCGCGATCTGTGCGGGCGCGGCGGTGCCGATCGCGCGGAAGACGCGGTAGCCGGTCGCGCCGGCGACGGCGTTCCATGCGAGGTTCACGCCGTTGGTCTGCGACCCGTCGGTGGCGACGAGGCCGGTCGGCGCCGGCAGGTTCCGCCAGCCGGTGTTCGCGGCGCTCGCGAGCGACTCGCCGACGGCGTTGCGGGCGCGGACGGTGTAGCTGAACACGGTGCCCGCGACGGGAACGTCGAGGAACGGCGACGAACCCGTCACGCCGACCTCGACCGGCGCGGCGGCCCCGAGCTGGCGGAACACGCGGTAGTCGACGGCCCCGGCGACGGGCGTCCACGTGATCTCGACGCCGTCGGTGCGGGTGCCGTCGGTCGCGGCGATGCCGGTCGGCGCGGGCACGCCGCGGTAGCCGGTGTCGGGCAGGCTCGGCACGGAATCGCCGGCGGCGCTGCGGGTAGTCACGCGGTAGGTGTACGTCACGCCCGACACCGCGGTGGTGTCGAGGTAGGGGCCCGCGGCCGGGGCCGCGATCTCGGTCGGCGTCTCGCCGCCGATCGCGCGGAAGACGCGATACCCGGTCGCGCCGGACACCGCGGCCCAGCTCACCTGCACGCCCGTGGTGAGCGTGCCGTCGGTCGCGGCGACGCCGGTCGGAGCGGGGCGGTTCCGCCAGCCGGTGTCGGCGGCGCTCGGCCCCGAGTTGCCCGGCGCGGTCGTCGCCCGCACGGTGTACGTGTAGAGCGTTCCCGCGGCGGCGGTCGTGTCGGCGAAGCCGTTCGCCGCGGTCTGGCCGATCTGCGTCGGGGCGCCCGTGCCGACCGCGCGGAACACGACGTAGCCCGTCGCGAGATCGGACCCGTTCCACCCGAGATCCACGCCGGTGGTCAGCACGCCGTCGGTCGCGACGAGTCCGGTCGGCGCCGGGATGTTCCGCCAGCCGGTGTTCGCGACGCTCGGCCCGGTCTCGCCCGCGGCGATCATCGCCCGCACCGTGTACGAGTAGACCGTCGAGTACGCGGCCGAGCCGTCGAAGGCCGAGTTCGCCGTCGGGGTCGCGATCAGTTCCGGCGTGCCGCTTCCGATCGCGCGGAAGACGCGGTACGAGATCGCCCCGGGCAGCGCCGTCCACGTCAGGTTCACGCCATCGGTCGACGTGCCGTCGGAGGCCTGCAGTCCCGCCGGCGGGCTCACGTTCCGCCAGCCGGTGTCGACCTCGCTCGGCGCCGAGAGGCCCGCCGCCGCCGACGACTTGACGGTGTATGCGTAGACCGTGCCGGGAGCCGCCGAGGCGTCGGCGTACGAGTTCGTCGTCGGCGTCGCGATCTGCGTCGGGGTCGCCGCGCCGATCGCGCGGAACACGCGATAGCCGGTCGCGCCGCTCGCGGCGTTCCACGTGAGGTTCACGGCGGTCGTCGAGGCGCCGTCGCTCGCGGCGACGCCGGTCGGCGGCAGCAGGCCGCGCCATCCGGTATCGGTCGCGCTCGGCGCCGAGTTCCCCGCGGCGGTTCGGGCCCGGACCGAATACGTGTAGACGACGCCGGGCGTGCCCGTGGTGTCGAGGAAGACGGTCCCTTCGGGCGCCCCGACCTCGACGGGCGCGGTGTTCCCGAGCCGCCGCTCGACGAGGTAGCCGATCGCGTCGGTGACCGGACTCCACGAGAGGCTCACGCCCTCGGTCAGCGTGCCCTCGGAGGCGACGAGCCCGGTCGGCGCGGGCACGTTGCGGAAGCCGTTGTCGCTGACCGCGAAGGGCGGCCCCGAGGGGTTCATCGTCTCGATCGTGTAGGCATAGAGGACCGCGGGCACGGCGCTGGTGTCGTCGTAACCGATCACGTTCGACGCGAGGGTCGCGAGCAGCGTCGGCTCGGCGCCGCCGGTCGAACGCGTGATGCGGTAGCCGGTCGCGCCGAGCGCCGAGGGCCACGTGAGCCGCACCTTCGTGGTGTCGGTCCCGTCGGAGGCGTTGAAACCGATCGGTGCGGTCTCGATGATCCCGGCGTCGACGCGGAAGTCGTCGACCCAGGCGATGTTGCTGTTGGTGCCGCCCGGGTAGCGGGCGAAGCCGCCGAGGGCGATCTGCTGCGGTCGGCCCGTGCCGCCGGTGATGTTGTAGTAGACGAAGGCTTCCGGATCGTTGTAGCCGACCGTGCTCACCACGATCCGGTCGGACGCGGGCTGGTAGCGCAGGTAGAGCGTGCCCTGGATCCCGATCTCGGTGTAGTAGGCCGGGTTCGGCGCCCAGTAGAACTCGGTCGGATACGAGGGGAACGCGTACCAGCGGTCGCGCGGCACGAGGTCGCCCGCGAGCGTGACCCGATCGACGGTGAAGTCGCGGGTCCAAGAGCCGGTGCCCATGAGCGCCCCGATCGCGATCGAGGTGCCCTCGCGCAGCCGGTTCGCCGCGGGAATCGCCTCGCAGTCGTAGAGGAGCATGCCGATGCCGAACCGCGACCCGGGGATCGAGAAGTCGATCCCGCCGGGAAACGAGTAGAAGCTGACGCGGACCAGGAACTCGGTCGTCGACCGCAGTCGCCAGTTCCTCGCGACGTACCCCGCGTACGAGTTGTTCGCCATCGCCGGGTCGTACGAGCACGAGAGCCGCAGCTGCCCGCCGATCTCGCTGGTCTGGATCGCCGGGTTGCCCGACTCGGCCTGCCAGTAGGTGCCCGGAACGCCGTCGGTGAAGGTGTCGAGCAGGATCTGGCCGGCCGCCGGGCGGGCCGCGAGCGCGACGATCGCGATGCAGAGGAGCCACGCCGAACGACACCACCCGGGAAGACGTCGAAGTCGCATCCGCGGACGGTACCCGCAGGCTCCGGGCGCGAGCAACGATCAAGTCGGGAAACGGCGGCGATCGGGCCGAATCCGCGGTGCCGGAAGGTCCAATTCCCGGTTCTCGATCAGGAATCCGCCTGACGCGCGACCGCCTCGATCCGCGTCCGTGTCGCCTCGCCGCCGAGCCGCGGGTCGATCGCCCGCAGCCGGTTGACCCACGGGATCACCTGATCGCGGTTGCGGCCCGAGGCCTCGAGGATCTCGAGCTGCAGCGCGTTCGCATCCCACCACGCGGGCGAGGCCTGCGGCGAGATGCGCACGACGTCGCGGCCGAGCGTGAAGGCCTCGGAGAGGTTCGCGTCGCCGCCGAGGGCGCGGAGGGCGCGGGCGCGGACGAGCGTCGCGGCGAGCGCCGTGCCCGAGCCGCGCGTCGCCGCGG
>JBEIUL010000389.1:0-2867 GCA_040374395.1 Phycisphaeraceae bacterium | reverse complement strand
GACGGCACGATCGGTCCGGCCGACCTCGCGGCCCTGCTCGGTGCGTGGGGAACGGCGGGTGGGCCGGCGGATCTGGATGGCGACGGCATCGTCGGCGCGGGAGATCTGACCGCGATGCTGGCGAGTTGGGGGTGAGTGGTAACGCGGACGGCGCAGTCGGCGGCGGGGAATCGTTCTCGCGAATGGGCTTGCGCGACGGCACAGGATCGGGCGAGACGTCGACGATGGGGCACGGCCCCGTCGCTCCGGGGCCCGGGCGCCGGACGGTGCGGGCGTCGGCAAGGTTGCGGTGGCGACTCCACCGTCGCGACGGTCAGGCCGCTCGCCGCTTCGGCTTGCGAAGCAGCGACTTCGCCTTCACGGTGGCCCGGTCGAGGCGGCGCTTGATCTCGCCCTCCTCGACCTCGAGCACCGCGGCGATCTCGGGCACGGTCAGCCCGTCGGCGTGGTGCAGGCAGACGATGAGCCGCTCGGGCAGGGAAAGGGCCTGCACGAGCTGGAGCAACGTGGCACGATCGATTCCGTCCATCGGGGTGGTCATCGGGCTGGCCATCGGGGGAACTCCCGGTCGGAACGTGCGGGCATCGCCGGTGACCGTCCATGGTCGCGGCCATCGCCCGCCGAGTGGGTGGCCGGATGATGCGCGCGGCGATCGCGGGTCGTCAAATCGCCCGTTCACTTCGCGACGACCGAACCGACCTTGAACATCGGAAGCAGCACGGCGAGGGCGATGCCGCCGACCGCGGCCCCGAGCAGCAGGATGGTGAGCGGCTCGATCATCGCCGTGACCCGCTTGACCTCGGAATCAAGTTCCTCGTCGGTGAATGCCGAAATCCTCTCGAGGGTCTGCGGCAGCCGGCCCGAACGCTCGGCGGCGGCGACCATCGCCGTCACGTCGGCGGGCACCAGCCCGTCGTCGGACATCGCGTCGGAGAGCTGCCGCCCGTCGCGCACGGCCTTCTCGAGTCGATCCCAGAAGAGATGGAGCCGCGAATTGTCGGTGAGCGCCCGCGCGATCGACAGCGCATCGAGGAGATGCACGCCGCCCGCGAGCAGGGTGGCCAGCGTGCGGAAGCTGCGGGCGAGGAACGCCTGGCGGTTGAGCCCGCCGACGATCGGCGAGACGAGGGCGGCGCGGTCGAGCGAGCGGCGGCCCGCGACCGAGCGACGCCAGAGGAAACCGCCGACCAGCACCGCCGCGAGGACCGGCACCCACTTCATCCAGCCGTGGACGAGGGCGTCCGATGCCCCCAGCAGCATGCGCGTGGGCAGCGGCAGCGTGGCCCCCTTCCCCGCGTAGATCGCGGCGAAGCGCGGCAGCACGAATGCGATGAGGCCGCCGACGAGGAGGATGCCCGCACCGAGCATGATCGCGGGGTAGGTCAGGGCGCCCTTCACGCGACGGCGGGTCTGCTCCTCGCGGGCGAGGTAGTCACCGACGCGGCCGAACATGAGGCCGAGCGAGCCCGACGCCTCGGCGGCGCGGATCAGGCTGATGACGATCGTCGGGAACGCCCGCGGGCGGCGGGCGAACGACGCCGACAGGGCCGAGCCCGCGTGGACCTCGGCGCTGACGCCGGCGAGCAGGCCCTTGAACTCGGGCGAGCCCGCCCGCACCGCGACCGCGTCGAGGGCCTCGGAGACCGGCACGCCGGTCTCGAGCATCACGCCCATCTGCCGGCAGAAGCCGACGAGCTCGGAACGCCGGACGCGGCGGTCGCCCGCGCTCGACTCGCGGACCTGCCGCTCGCGGCCCGCCATGCCCGGCAGGTCGCGGATCACCTCGAGGACGATCTTCCCCTCGGCCCGCACGCGGCGGCTCACCTCGGCCTCGCTCGCGGCGCTGATGCTGCCGGTCACGACGCGACCGCTCGCGTCGACGGCCCGGTAGGCGAAGGCTGATCGTGCTTCCATGGCGATTGGGCTCCGGGACTCAGGCCGCGGTGGCGAGCAGGACTTCCTCGATGGTGGTCAGGCCCTCGATGGCCTTCCGCAGGCCGTCGTCGCGCAGCGTGCGCAGGCCGTTGAGCCGGGCGACCTCCTGCAGGCGAAGCAGCGGCGCGTTCGCCGACACCGCCTCGAGCAGGGCCTCGCCGGGCACGAGCATCTCGAAGATGCCGAGGCGCCCCGAGAAGCCGGTGCCGCGGCACCGCGGGCAGCCGTGCCCCTTCCAGAGCGTGGTGACCCCCGCGAGCAGGCCTTCCCCCGCCGCCCCGAGCGCCGCACGGACGCCGTCGTCGACCGGATGCGATTCCTTGCAGTGCGGGCAGATCTTGCGGACCAGACGCTGGGCGAGCACCCCCCGCAGCGTCGCCGCCACGAGATAGGGCTCGATGCCGATGTTCACGAGCCGCGTGACCGCGCTGCACGAGTCGTTGGTGTGCAGAGTCGAGAGCACGAGGTGGCCGGTGAGCGCCGCCTGCGTGGCGACCTGGGCCGTGTCCTCGTCGCGGATCTCGCCGACCATGATGATGTCGGGATCCTGCCGCAGCAGCGCCCGCAGCGCCTGCGGGAAGCCGAAGCCGGCCTTCTCGTTCACCTGGAACTGGTTCACGCCGGGCAGCGTGGCCTCGATCGGGTCCTCGACGGTCGAGAGGTTCGCGTCCTCGGCGTCGAGGCCGGCGAGGGCGGAATAGAGCGTGGTGCTCTTGCCGCTGCCGGTCGGTCCGGTGACGAGCACGATGCCGTGGGCCGAGTTCACCGCCGACTTCCACGAGGCGAGCGTCGGGCCGCCCATGCCGAGCCGCTCGAGGGCGACGATCGCGTTGCGGCTGTCGAGGATGCGGATCACGACCTTCTCGCCGAACTTGCCGGGCATGGTCGAGACGCGGAGGTCGATCGGCCGGCCCTCGAGCATCACGTGGATG
>JBEIUL010000035.1:0-11427 GCA_040374395.1 Phycisphaeraceae bacterium | reverse complement strand
GTCTCGCGATCGACGGCGCGAAGCAGCAGGGCGTAGATCGGGACGGACGCGACCGCGACGAGGCCGACGCGACCTCCGCCCGCGAGACCGGTGGGATCAACGCCGCGCACGAGGAACCACGCGGGCACGCCGATAGCGAGGCTCGCCACGAGCGACGGCGCGAAGGCGGAAAGTGCATCGCGCAGCGATCCGCCACCGACGCGGATCCCCAGCCAGACCCCGGCCGGCGAGAACAGCCCGTACGTCACCAGCGTCGCCGTCGCGACGAGGAGGGCGGCCCCGTTCTCGAGGCCGATCCACCGCGAGCCGAGCCACGCCGCGAGAACCAGCGTCGGCACGATGAACACGGCCTGCCACGCCTGCCAGCGCAGGTAGGTTCCGAAACGGTCCTGTCCCTTCAGGAGCGCCGCGGTCGGACCGACCGTGAAGGCGAGCGCCTGGGCCAGGCTCAGCACCGTGACCATCGGCGCCGCCGGTATCCAGTCCCTCCCGAACACGAGCCGCACGGCGGGCTCGGCCAGAGCTCCCTGCATGATGCAGAGCGGCACCGTCACCGCCCCGAGCACGCGACAGACCCGCAGGAACGCCGCGACCTGCCGCGCCGGATCGTCGCGGATGGTCGCGAAAATCGGCTGCAGCACGAAGGTCAGGTTGTAGATGATGATCCCGTTCAGCTGCGCCGACAGCGTGAACGCGAAGTAGTAGAAGCCGAGCTCGGAATCGGAGGCGAAGAACGCCAGAATGATGTAGTCGGCGAAGAGGCAGATGGTGTGCGCGTACTGGCCGAGGCAGAGCACGGTCCAGTCCCGCAGCAGCGGGGCCGATCCCGAGAGCGTCGGGGCGCTGAAGGGCCGCGTCGGTGCGAGCCACTCGCAACCGAGCGTCACGACCATGATCGACAGGATGAGCGGCGTCACCACCGCGTACGGGCCGAAGCCGAGGGCGGCGAGCGACACCGAGGCGATCGCGGCGACGAGGCTCGCGGCGATGTTCCAGTTCGAGAGCGTCCGGAAGCGGAAGCCGAGCCGCAGTCGCGCGATCGACACGACCTGGATTCCCCACGCGAGGGGCTTCAGCGCGAGCAGGGCGAGCAGCCCCACGAGGGCTGGATCCCCGTACTTCTCGGGGAAGAGCCGACCAAGCACCGGTCCGCTCGCGACGATGAGCACCGCGGTCGCCGCGCCGAGCAGCATCGTGATCCAGAATGCCGGCAGGGCGTCACGGTCGAGCCGGTCCTTGCGCTGGACCAGGACGTCGGTCATGATCGGCGGCGTGTAGAACATCAGCAGGCCGTGCACGCCGAGCGCCTTGCTCGCGACGCCCAACTGGTCGGGCGTGAGCAGCCGCGCGAGGATCACCTGGCAGGCCAGCGAGAGGATCTTGCTCGCCACCGACTGGAACAGCGCCCACGCCGAGCCGACCTTCGCGGCGGCGCCGAGCGATGGCGCGGCCGTGCCGGCGGCGTTCGGGTCGGGGCTGTTCCGGGTGGATCGATCGGGTTCCATGGGGCGACCGTCAGGCGACGGCGTTCCCCCCCGGCGCCGATGATCCCTCGCTTCGGCTTCGCATGCCGCGGGCCCACTGCTCGAGGACCATCGTCTGCCACGCGAGTGGGCGCGGCACCGAGCCGGCCGCGAGGCCGTTCGAGAGGCCGATCGCCGCCTTCCGGTCGAGCATTCCGCAGCGGACCAGCTCGCCGTCGGGGATGTCGCGGCCATAGCGGTCGAAGATCGCGACGGTCCAGTCCCGCCACGGCGGGGTGAAGCCTCGCTTGGGGGCGGCGGAAGACGAAATCGGGCACGATCTGCCCGAGGGCGGCGCGGAGCCAGGCCTTGGGGGCCTGGTGGTGGTCCGGGCGGCCCTTCCGCAGGCCGATCACCGTCTCGACGAGACGGTAGTCGACGAACGGCAACCGGGCCTCGACGCTCGCGGCCATGCTGAGCCGGTCGCCCTGCACGATGCCGTTCCCGAGAAGGTATGTCTCGCAGATCAGGCGGGTGACGGTGAGGTCGAGGCGGTCCCACAGCTGGCGACCGCGGAACATGCGGGCGGTGCGCTCGCGTCCGCGCACGACCAGCCCGCGGCCCGCGACGCCCGGCAGCAACCGTTCGGCCTCGCGGAACTGCGGCGTCCGATCCTGGAAGTGCAGCTCGTCGGGATCGCCTGCCGCGTCCTCGCGCCAGAGCCGGAGGCCGTCGAGCAGCCCGCCGCCCTCGCGAAGCCAGCGAAGCCCCGCGGTGTACGAGATCGGCGGACGCCGGAACGAGAGGTACTCGGACAGGCCGGCGCGACCCTCCACGCGCCGTCGCTTCCGCTCGCTCTCGTGCACCGCGCGGGCGCACCACGGGTAGCCCCAGAAGAGCTCGTCTCCGCCCTGGCCCATCATCATCACCGGCACGCC
This sequence comes from Phycisphaeraceae bacterium, assembly GCA_040374395.1. GTDB lineage: Bacteria > Planctomycetota > Phycisphaerae > Phycisphaerales > SM1A02 > JBEIUL01. The sequence goes on along the minus strand of JBEIUL010000035.1, from coordinate 9,026 downwards.
GTGCTCGCGGGCGAGCCGCATCACCGCGTAGTAGCTCGAGCCGCTGATGTCCGAGATCGGGTCGTCGCGCCGAAGGCAGACAAGCGGGAACTCGTCGGCGACCCGTTGCGTGTCGAGCTCGAGCGTGTGCAGCGTGATGCCGAGATGGTCGGCCAGCTCGCGGGCCATGCCGCGCTCGTCCTGCCAGGTCTTGCCGGGATAGCCGATGGTGAACGCCTGCAGCCGACCGGACCTCGCCCCCTCGACGTGCGACGCGGCGAGCGTCAGCACCGAGCTCGAGTCGATGCCGCCCGAGAGCGCGACGCCGATCGGCACGTCGGCGCGGAAGATGATGCCCGCGATCTCCTCGAGGGTCGCCCGCACCGCCTCGGCGGGGTCGCCCGTGAGTTCAGGCGCGTCCTCCATCCGCCACCAGGTCGTCTCGCGCACCCGCCACTCGTCGAGCTCGATCTCGAGCCGATGGCCGGCGGGCAGCTTTCGGACGCCGCGGATCGCCGCGAGCGGCTCGGGCACGAGCGAGTAGTGGTAGTAGAGCTCGACCGCCTCGGGATCGGGCTCGAACGGCACGATGCCGGCCTCGACGAGGGCGACCATCTCGCTCGCGAAGGCGATGAACCCGTCACGCTCGACGAGATACAGCGGCTTCTCGCCGATCCGGTCGCGGGCGATCACCACGCGTCGGTTCCGCTCGTCGTGCAGGGCGAACCCGAACATGCCGCGCAGGCTCCTCACCGCGTCGGCACCCCGCTCCTCGTAGAGATGGGCGATCGTCTCGCAATCGCTTCCGGTGCGGAAGCGGTGGCCGCGCGACTCGAGATCCTTCCGCAGCTCGACGAAGTTGTAGACCTCGCCGTTCGCCACCAGCGAGATCGACTTGTCCTCGTTGTGCAGCGGCTGCCAGCCGCCGTTCAGGTCGATGATCGCGAGCCGCCGCATCCCGATGCCCACGGGACCCGAGACGTGGAAGCCCTCGCCGTCGGGACCGCGGTGGACGAGCGAGCGCGCGAGGCGTCCGAGCGTCTCGCGGTCCTCCGGACGCAAGCCTCCCCGCCGGATGATGCCGAAGATGCCGCACATGTCGGCGGGGTATCACCAGTAGAGGCCGTCGTAGCGGGCCGCCCCGCGCAGCTCGGGCACGTTCACGAGATCGATCACGTGGTGGTCGGCCCCGATCGCCGCGACCTTCCACCGCTCGGCCGAGAGGCGGTGGTTCACGACGAGGGTCTTCGATCCGGCGACCACCGCCTTGAGGTCGGTCGAGAGGAGCTCCGCGAGGTGCGGGATCGCCTCGAGGGCGAAGCTGCGGTTCGATCCGACCATGTTCGCGACGGCAAGGTGCTCGTCGTAGATCCGCACCGGCACGCCCTTGCCGAGCAGCTGCTCGACCAGGGCGACCATCGGTGACTCGCGGACGTCGTCGGTTCCCTCCTTGAAGGCGAGGCCGACGAGGCCGACCGGGTTGCGGCCGTTCGACGCGACGATCCGCTTCACGAGCCGCTCGACCTGCAGCCGGTTCGACTCGAGCATGCCCGCGTGCATCGGCAGCGGCACCGCGGTCGAGCGGGACGCGTCGAGCAGGCCGCGGAGGTCCTTCGGCAGGCACGAGCCGCCGAATGGGTTGCCGGGCTTCAGGTACTTGTCGCTGATGTTCAGCTTGCGGTCCTTGCAGAAGATGTCCATGACCGCGTGCGAGTCGATGCCGAGGGCCTTGCAGATCAGGCCGATCTCGTTGCCGAAGGTGACCTTCAGGGCGTGGAAGCAGTTGTCGGCGTACTTCACCATCGCGGCGACGTCGGGCGAGACGAAGAAGGTCTCGGCGGTGACGCCGGGGTAGAGGTCGCGGCACAGCGTCTCGCTGCGGCCGTCGCTCGCCCCGAAGACGATCTTCGGCGGGTGGTAGAAGTCGTGCACCGCGATGCCCTCGCGGAGGAACTCGGGGTGGCAGACGTAGCCGACGTGGCCGCCGAGCTTCGAGCCCGAGGTCTCCTCGAGGATCCGCATGAGCGACTGGTGGACGGTGGGCAGGCTCGTCGAGCGGTTCAGGACCGCGAAGAAGTCGCGACGCTGGTCGCGAACCGCCGAGCCGATCTGCTGGCAGACCCGGTCGAGGTAGCGGGTGTCGACGCCGCCCGAAGGCGTGCTCGGCGTGCCGACGCACACGAGGCCGATGTCGGTCTCGCGGACGGCGGCGGCGACGTCGGTCGTGGCCCGAAGCTTCCGGTCGGCCACCGCCTTCGCGAGGATGGCGTCGATGCCCTCCTCGATGATCGGGCTCTCGCCCTTGGCGATGCGGCGAACCTTGTCCTTGATGACATCGACGCCGATGACGTCGTGTCCGAGGGCCGCGAGACAGCCGCACGAGACGGCGCCGACATATCCGAGTCCGAAGACGCTGATGCGCATGGTCATTTCCTCTGGAGGACGCCGGCCCGCTCGAGCGCGGTCACGAATCCGCCCACCATCCCGTCGATGTTCACGTCGTTGCGAACGAGATCCTGTCCGCGGCGGGCGACCTCCGCGGTTCCCGCGGGGTCGGCGAGCACCGCGTTGACCGTGGCGGCGAGGGCGTTCACGTCGCCCTTCGGGTACCGCCAGCCGGTCTCGCCGTTCCGCACGATCTCGCCGTCGACGCCCGGCTCGTCGGCGACCACCATGGGCCGGCCGAAGGCGAGGGTCTGCTGGATCGCGAGGCCGAGGCCGCCGCACATCACCGAGATGTCGCAGGCCCCGATCCACCGGTAGTCGTCGCCCTCGGGCACGCGGCCGAGGATGCGGATGTCGTCGCCGCCGAGTTCGGCCGCCCGGGCCTTCACGGTCTCGAGCATCTTCCCGCCCCCGACCATCACCAGGACCGCGTCCGGGTGCGCGGTGCGGATCGCCGGCCACGCCTCGATGAGGTCGAGGTGCCGCTTCTTCGGGTACATCGTGCCGCAGTACAGCACGACCCGCCGGCCCTCGAGGCCGTTCGCCCGTTTGAGCTCGGCGGCGCGGGACTCGCGTTGCCCGAGCTCGGCGAAGATCCGGCTGGTGTCGATGGTGTTGCGGGCGATGGTGATCCGCGAGCCGGGAATCCCGAGCCGCTCGAGCTCGCGCTTGCCCTCCTCGCCGTAGCAGATCACGCCGTCGAAGAGGTTCGCGAAGCGGAACCGCAGCAGGTCGGACAGGCGACCGCCGGGCGTCCCGTCCTCGGTCTGGCCCTTCGACCAGAGCAGCGGCACGCCGCCGGCCGCGCGGGTGACGGCGGGGACGCGAAGGTTGGTCAGGATCCGCGGCGTGCCCTCGACGACGACCGCCGCGGGACGGCGGGCGCGGATCCCGTCGAGCAGGCCGGGCTGCGTCCAGCAGGTGAAGCCGAACGGATGGAGGTCCTTGAGCCGCACGAACGTGTCGCAGTACGGACGCGTCGGGTCGGCCGGGCCCTCGAGCCGATCCGGGTCGAACACGACCTTCAGCGTGAAGCCGCGCTCGGCAAGCCGCTCGGCGAGGCGATCGAGGATCGGGAGTCGATAGTGCGCGAGATACCGCTGGACGATCCAGATCTCGCGTCCTGCGGCGACGCCGTCCGTCCGGGCGGGACGGGACTCGGTTGGGGCGAGGGTCGACGGCATCAGGCGACCATCCGCGGCGGCAGGGGCGCGTCGAGAGCCTCGTACTCGGGCTCGTCGGTGAACTCGGGAAGCTCGTCGGGTGCGTACTCGGGCGGGACGCCGAAGGCACGGTCCCGCGAGTCGATGCGGGCGAAGATCATCGCCATCGTCCATGAGCCGTCGATGCCGAACAGCGTTCCCTGCTTGTTCTGCAGCAGGAAGTTGAACGCGAACAGCGCCGCAAGCGCCGCGATCGTGCCGCGCAGTTCGGGGAAGTCCTGGTAGTTCCGGAAGACCCGGACGATCGCCCGGATGGCCAGCACGTAGAAGAGGACGTACAGGGTCAGCCCGATGATCCCGAGCTCGCCGAGGGCGTCGGCGATCATCACGTGCGAGTAGCCGTCGCCCGAGCGGTTCGGGATCGACGAGAACGAGAAGTAGCCCAGGCCGGTGAGGAAGTAGACCGGCTCCTTGATCCACGCCGCCAGCAGGTCGATCGCGTTCTCGACCCGGCCCCAGCCGCCGTAATAGAGGCTGTCCGAGCTCCAGCGCACGTCGTTGTCGGCGCTGATGAAGACCCGCATGCCGAGGTAGACGGCACCGAGCAGCACCATGCCGGCGCCGGCCGCCCCGATGAACCGGCGAGGATCCGCCAGGCGGCGCGAGACCGGGAAGAACAGGATGGCGGCCACCAGGGCGAAGGCGACCTGGCCGCGCGAGCCCGAGAGCAGCGCGATGCCGAACCCGATGAACGCCGAGGCGTAGCGGATCAGCGACCACTTCCACGACTTCTCGAACTGGAGCAGCGCCGCGAGGATCATCATGACCCCGCCCATGGTCCCGATCACCAGCGGATTGCTCTTCTGCGCCGCGTCGATCTCGAGCACGAGCCGCGCGGTATAGAGCTCGAGATTCGGGTTCGCCAGCAGCTGGAGCGAGATGAGCAGGCTGATGACCAGCGTCGCCCTGGCGAAGCCGCGCAGGTCGTCGATGCCGTTCACGAGCAGCGGGGCGAAGATCAGCAGCACCACCGCGTACGGGGCCCCGTCGCGCACCGTCTCGGCGGCCCACGCGGCGTTCCGGGTCCAGAGGACCGACATCGCCGCGTACAGGAACAGGCCGTAGGTGACCAGCGAGACCCCGTTCACCGCCCCGATCAGCGTGTCCGGCCGGCGGAGCCAGTGCACCGCGGTCGCGAGCAGCGCCATCACGCCGCACATGATGTTGAACAGCGAACTGTTGGCGACGAAGAAGGGGACGTTCGCCTGGAGCAGCTGCTCGAGCGGAAACATCGACACCAGCAGCGCGAGTGCGATGCTGGGCCGGAAGATCGCCGCGGTGAAGGTCACGGCGACGAAGAGGATCGAGACGAGCTGCAGCATGGCGAGCTGGGCGTGCTGGCCGGGACACCCCGGTCCCGGACGGTGCCCAACTCTATCGACCGGTCATCACGCCGAGTCGAGTCTTCGCCGCAAGGTCCGCGACGATCAGGGGTTGGTCGCGGCCGCGGTCGTCGTGTCGAGCTTCTTCACGCGGGCCGCCTCGCGGGCGTAGTAGGCCATGCTCGCGATCGCGTTGCCCACGCGGCGGGTGAGCATGGCCCGCATCGACTCGCTGCTCCAGGAGGTCGGCTCGGTGCCGGCGAGGAAGCCGGCCCGATAACACTCGCGAACCCGCTTCTGCGTCTCGTTCGCCGGTTCGGTCGCCCGCGTCGCCTGCTGGACGTACCAGTTGCCGCAGGTCCAGATCGCGATGCCGTCGCAGCCGGCGGCGATGGCGGGCAGGATCTGGTCTCGGATCATCTCGTCGCGGCTGATCACCCCGTTCTCGGTGGTGTTTCCGCCGGGAGCGAAGAAGGGCGACACCGACGGAAGGATCGGGCGGTCGGGCAGGTTGTTGCGCCGCAGGAACTCCTCGATCACGCTCACGCGGGCGATGCGGTACTCGCGTTCGTTCACCAGGTGCTCGGCCTTCGCCTCGGGCGTCATCGTGTCGATGCGATAGACGTCGTAGAAGCACGGCGAATACCAGTCGAGTTCGGCGAGCACCGGGCCGTAGCCCTCGATCTGCCGCTCGATCTCGGCCTGCCGCTTCGCGGGGGCGGCCTTGGCCCAGAGGCTCCCGCCCGGCCAGTAGGCCAGGCCCGGGATGCCGTAGTAGGTCCACTTCACGTTGGGGAAGGCCCGCTTCGTGTCGCGGATGGCCTTCACCATGCTCTTGACGCAGGTCTCGTACTTCGGATGCGACGCGCCGGCCTGCAGGACCGAGTCGAAGGGATCCTCGAAGTCGAGCATGCCCCAGCCGCTCGGGTTGCTGCCGAAGCGCTGGCGGACGTCGTCGATGATCTTGTTCGAGTCGATCACGCCGCTCTTGACCGAGGGCAGGTCGACGTTCTGGTAGACCAGGATGTACGGCTTCGCCCGGGCCTTCTCGAGCAGCGAGTTCACCATCGGGTCGGAGGTCGGGGCCCAGTCGTACAGGATCGTGAACGTTCGGGCGGCCGGCGTCGAGGCCGCGCGGACCGCACTGCCGCCGACCGTCGGATTCGCCCACCTGGCGTCCGGCAGGGTCGCCGCCGGGGTCGAGGTCGCGCGGATCGTGGTCGTGCCGCTTCCGGTCGAGCCGGTCGAGGTGGGCACGATCTTCGCCTGGCCGAAGGCGGCCGGGGCGAACGCGAGGACAGACGCCATTCCGAGTCGAGCGATGGACATCGAGTGGAACCTCCGGATCAATCATCGGTTTCCGGCGACCGCCGGCGGCGACCGAGCAGCCTAGGCGGCGAGCCCCGGATGCCGACCGTCCCGATCAGGAGGAATCCGCGGGATGGGCGGGTCCCATACCCATGCCGGACGCGTCGCTCACTGGTCGTGGCCGAAGCGATCGGGCATCGCGTGGCCGGCTTCCCGCAGGGTCCTCTCGCGGCGGGCGAGCTCGAGGTCGTGCTCGACCATCATCCGCGCGAGTTCCTGCACGCTGGTCTGCGGGACCCATCCGAGCTTCGACTTCGCCTTGGTGGGGTCGCCGAGCAGCTGGTCGACCTCGGCGGGGCGGAAGTAGCGGGGATCGACCTCGACGTGGGCCCGGTAGTCGAGACCGAGCTGTCCGAAGGTCATCTCGCAGAATTCCCGCACCGAGATCATCTTCCCCGTCGCGACCACGTAGTCGTCCGGCGTTTCCTGCTGCAGCATCAGCCACATCGCCTCGACGTAATCGCCGGCGAAACCCCAGTCGCGCAGCGAGTCGAGATTGCCGAGGTAAAGCTTCTCCTGCATCCCGAGCTTGATGCGGCCGGCGGCCCGCGTGATCTTGCGGGTCACGAAGGTCTCGCCGCGCCGTGGGCTCTCGTGGTTGAACAGGATCCCGCAGCTGGCGTGGATCCCGTACGACTCGCGGTAGTTCACGGTGATCCAGTGCCCAAAGACCTTGGCGCAGCCATAGGGCGAGCGGGGCCAGAAGGGGGTCGTCTCCTTCTGCGGAACTTCCTGCACCTTGCCGAACATCTCGCTCGAGCTCGCCTGGTAGAAGCGGACCTTGACCTTGGCCTGGTCCTGGTAGTTCCGCAGCGCCTCGAGGATCCTCAGCGTGCCGACCGCGTCGACGTCGGCGGTGAAGATCGGCTGGTCGAACGAGACCCGGACGTGGCTCTGGGCGCCGAGGTTGTAGACCTCGTCGGGACGCACCTCATGCAGCAGGCGCGACAGGCCGTTCCCGTCGAGCAGGTCGCCGTAGTGCAGCTTCAGCCGGGCTCCCCGCTCGTGCGGGTCCTGGTAGATATGGTCGATGCGCTCGGTGTTGAAGCTCGAGGAGCGGCGGATGATGCCGTGCACCTCGTACCCCTTGCGGAGGAGGAACTCGGCGAGGTAGGAGCCGTCTTGGCCCGTGATTCCGGTGATGAGCGCTCGTTTCATGTCGTGCCGGTTGTCGCGAGGCGTTTCGTTGCAGGAATGCCCGGAGTCGGGCCGATGGCCCCGGACCGGTTCTCCGAAGGTCCGTTGAATCGGCGGTTCAGGACATTCGCCTGAAGAGGAATGGTCCTCCGGACGAAAGTCAGCAGGTTCCTTCCCACCCCGTCCGCCATGCCTTCCCATACCACGAGTTCATCGCTCATCGGCTCGCGCATAGTCCTGACCGGCGGGGCGGGCTTCCTCGGCCGGGGTGTCCGTGCCTCGCTGGCGGCCCGCGGCATCCACGAGGTCGCGATCCCGCGACGCCGCGACTACGACCTCACCCGCGAGGCCGACGTGGCCCGGATGTACGCCGATTTCCGGCCCGACGTCGTGCTCCACCTCGCCGCCGAGGTGGGCGGCATCGGGGCCAACATGGCCAACCCGGGCCGCTATTTCTTCGCCAACATGGCGATGGCCCTGCACCTGATCGAGCACGCCCGCATCCAGGGCATCCGCAAGTTCGTGCAGGTCGGCACGATTTGCGCGTATCCGAAGTTCACGCCGGTGCCGTTTCGCGAGGAGGAACTCTGGAACGGCTACCCCGAGGAGACGAACGCCCCGTACGGCGTCGCGAAGAAGGCGGCACTCGTGATGCTCGATGGCTATCGCCGCCAGTACGGGCTCGCATCGAGCTACCTGCTCCCGGTGAACCTCTACGGGCCGTGGGACAACTTCGACCTGAACACCTCGCACGTGATCCCGGCCTTGATCCGCAAGTGCGTCTCGGCGATCGACGAGCGGCGCGAGTTCATCGAGTGCTGGGGAACCGGCTCGGCGAGCCGCGAGTTCCTCTACGTCGATGACGCGGCCGAGGGGATCGTGCGGGCGGCCGAGACGCTTGACGAGCCCGTTCCGGTCAACCTCGGCACCGGGCAGGAGATCTCGATCCGCGACCTGGTCACGCTCATCGCCCGGCTCACCGGGTTCACGGGGGACATCCGATGGGATTCGAGCAAGCCGGATGGGCAGCCACGACGCTGCCTCGACACGACGCGGGCCGGGAATCTCCTCGGCTGGCAGGCGAAGGTCGGGTTCGAGGAGGGACTTCGCCGGACGATCGATTGGTACCGGGCCGAGCACCGCACGGGTCACCGTACGCCATGAGCGACGACGCCAAGGCCGTGCCGACGGTCGTCATCCTGAACCAGTATTACGTGCCCGACGTGGCCTCGACCGGCCACCTCCTGCACGAGCTCGCGACGCAATTCGCCCGTGAGGGAATCCCGGTGAAGGTCACGACGTGCTTCCCGTCGTACGGCCCACCCGAGACGTGGCAGCCGTGCCCGGCGTTCGAGCGCACCGGCGGGGTCGAGGTGCGGCGCATGCGCACCACCCGCTTCAGCAAGGACAACCTGCTCGGGCGGATGCTGAACTCGATGACGGAGAAGGCGGATTCCTTCTGCGGGGAGTGCGCGAGCCTGGTCTGCGAATCTAGTACGGAGTACTTTGTGAACAGTTCAGTGGTAACTGACAACTGATTACTGACAACTGG
>JBEIUL010000498.1:0-2063 GCA_040374395.1 Phycisphaeraceae bacterium | reverse complement strand
GGGAGGCTGCTGCGGAAGAGGAACACCTTCCTCGACTTCATCGACGCGACCGACTTCCTCGTGCGCGAAAGGTGGTGCGACCCGGCCCGGACCTTCGCGAGCGGCGGCTCGGCGGGCGGGCTGCTCATGGCCGCCATCGCGAACCTGGCCCCCGACCGCTACCGCGGGATCATCCTCGCGGTGCCGTTCGTCGACGTGCTCACCACGATGCTCGACCCGACGATCCCGCTGACCACGAACGAGTGGACGCAGTGGGGGAACCCGATCGAGTCGAAGGAGGCGTACGAGTACATCCGTTCGTACTCGCCCTACGACAACCTCGCCGCGCGGGCGTACCCGGCGATGTACGTGACCACCGGCCTGTTCGACTCGCAGGTCGGCTACTTCGAGCCCGCGAAATACGTGGCCCGCTGCCGGCGGCTCAAGACCGACGCGAACCCGCTCGTCTTCGAGATCGAGATGGAGGCGGGGCACGGCGGGAAGAGCGGGCGGTTCGAGCGGCTGCGGCAGGTCGCGCGGGGCCAGGCGTTCATGCTCGACCTCGCCGGCATCGGGGGGATGGGCCCCGCGCAGTGAGGATCATGGCGATGGGCGGCACCGATCGGGCCAGGCAGGAACCGGACTACACCGTCGAGGTCGCGCCGCGGCTCATCGCCAGGCCTGGACCCAGCGGTTCCGTTCGGCGAGGTGGGCGAGGTACGCCCGTCGCTCGTGGAGGCCGAGCAGCGCCGCGAGCCGCTTGAGCCGCAGCGGCGCGTGCCGGTGGAAGCCGACCCGCAGCGTGGCCATAGCCCGCGACGACGGACGGCCCCCGTCGCGACGGAAGACCGCCTCGGCCTCGGCGAGGTAGGCCTCGCGCCGCTCGGCGCTCAACTGGCCCGGCCGGTAGCGGAAGAGACCGAGCGGAGCCTCGACGCACCACGGCGTCGCGAGCCGCATGAAGCGCGACCAGAGCTCGAAGTCACCCGCGAGCCGCAGCGAGGTGTCCATCCGGCCGCCGGCCCGTTCCCACAGCGAGCGTCGCCAGAAGGTCGACTCCTGCTGGAGGAAGCCGTCGGCCGCCCAGCCGCGCCCGGGCAGGTTCTCGCCGCGGCGGAAGCCCCGCGGGCTGAAGCCGGCGATCCGGCCGCACCAGGTGATGCCGCCGTCGGCGTCGATCGCGGCCGGGCAGCCGGTGGTGATCCACTCGACCTCGGGGAACTCGCGGAAGAGCCGCGTCACGGTGCGGAGCGTGCCCGGCAGCCACTCGTCGTCCGCGTTCAGCCAGCACATGATCTCGCCGGTCGTGCGGCGGAAGCCGCGATCGAGGGCGTCGTACATGCCGCGGTCCGGGCCGCTCTCGACATGGGCGAGGCGGTCGCGGTGCCGTTCCAGCACCTCGAGGGTGCCGTCGGACGATCCGCCGTCGACCACCACGTGCTCGATGCGGCCGTATCGCTGCGCCGCCACCGACTCGAGCATCCGTTCGAGCCACGGGGCCGCGTCGAGCGTCGGCGTGACGATCGAGACGAGGGAAGGCGACGCGTCGGTCGGGGCGGTCGGCATGGCGCGGAGCGAGCCCGCGGGGTATACCGCGCCGCCGTCGCCTCCGCGTCAGTCGATCGCGGGCGCCGCCGGGACGAGGTCGGGCCTGGTCGTCCACCGCGGCTTCCCGCCGGGGCCCACGACCTTCTTCCGGAAGAGCACGGTGTTGTCGAGGTCGAGGTCAGCGGTCCAGATCCACTTCGTGCCCTTGAAGTCGTGCTCGAAGTAGGGCTGCTTGGGTTGGATCCGCTCTTCGCTCCACTCGGTCGCGTTCGCCCACGTCGAGTCGTCGAAGTCAGGTCGGAACCAGCCGTCGGGCAGGGGCTCGGTGCGGACGGTCGGGTTCGCGACGTCGCCGCCGACCGGGCCGTGGAAGACGCACTTCGCCTTCCACGTCGCGTCGGTCACCGTGCCGTCGGCGAACTTGAGGACGAATCCGCCGTCGCCGATCGAGCGGGCGTACTCGCAGCCGGTCCCGCCTTCACTTGGGGGTCTGCATTGTCCTTCGCGATCACCGCGATGGTCATCGGGTACTCGGG
>JBEIUL010000143.1:0-6254 GCA_040374395.1 Phycisphaeraceae bacterium | reverse complement strand
GGTGCTTGCCCTGCGGCTCGGGAGGCTGCACCAGGCGAAGGCCGCGAGCGCGACCGCGTGCGGCGGCGAGCGGCCGGCACCGGAGGCGGTCGTGCTCGACGCGACGATCGACTGCGTGGGCCTGCTCGATGAGACGCCCTGCCTGTCGCGAGATCCGTCCGGGGCGATCCGCGAGCGGCTCGCCGGGCTCGGGATCGTCCTCGAGCGAGACCGCACCGCCCAGCTGCTGCGCGAGCTCATCGGCCTGCTCGGCGGTCGCCGACAGGCGGGGCCACGGTGCGGTCTGGCCTGCGTGATCGCCGCGGCGCTCGACGAGTGCCGCGAGCGGCTCGCCGGCGACTCGCGGGCCGCGGCCTGAGCGTCACGCGTTCCAGCGACCGAGCAGGATGGTGAGGTCGGCCACGCCGACCGAGCCGTCGCCGTCGAGATCGCCGAGCGGTCCGGCCGTGCCCCACGCCCCGAGCAGGATCGCGAGGTCACCGCTGCCGACCGAGCCGTCGCCGTCGAGGTCCGCCGGCTCGAGCGTGCCGCCGTGGAAGAGCCTTGCGGCGGGCACCGCCTGCGTGCTGATCCCGGGACCCGACCAGCGGAAGTTGAGGCCGGCGCCGCCGCCCCGCTCGAAGAACTCGATTCGGATCGGATGGAACCCCGCGGCGAGCGCCCGCGTGCCGCGGACGGTGACCATCCCGTGCAGGCCGTCGTTGTTGACGACGACGTCGTCGCCGATGCGAAGCCGCGACCCGTCATCGCTCGTGAGGCCGAGGGTCCAATGGCCCGCGGCGGGAATCTCCAGCCAGCCGGTGAACACCGCACCGACGTCCTCGGCCCGTCCGCTGCCGGCAAACGCGCCGTCGGTCGAGGCGAGGTCGATGTTCGCGCGGACCTCATCGAGGTAGGGCGAGAGGAGGTTGAAGTCGGGCAGCACGCTCGGGGCGGTGAGCTCGTAGTAGGCGACCGCGACCCCGGGTTCGGTGCCGGTCGGGAAGACCGCAGGCCGCGGCAGGTCGACGTCGATCCGCACCGTGGCCATCGAGGTCGCCCCGCTGGTCGGCTCGACGATGGTGTACGCGAACCATTGCTCGCCCGGCTCGCTGCCAACGGAGGGGACGCGAAGCCGATCGGGCGTCGCACCTTCGCCCGGCACGAGCTCGACCGGATGGCCGGTGCTGGTGCTTGCGGCGAACGAATCGATCCGCAGCGGATCCATGTTCGGATCCCAGTCGTTCACGAGGACATCGATCTCGACCGGACCTCCCGCGACGCCGCGAACCCGGTCGTCGCGGGCAAGCGGCGGCTGCGGCACGAGGGCCGACTGGGCACGCTCGACCGCGCGGGCAAGATTCACCCGCCCCCAACCGAGCGCCTCGGAGTTCGCCTGGTCGCCCCAGAAGTCGCAGCTGTGGAACAGGACGTGCTCGGCGTGGGCCGCGGACAGCTGCGGATTCGCCGAGCGGATCACGGCCAGCGACCCGTTCGCGACCGGCGCCGACATGCTGGTGCCCGAGGCGTTCCCGTAGGTGCCGTCGCGGATCGAGCTCAGGATCGACACGCCCGGGGCGAAGAGGTCGACGCCGAGCCCGAAGCTGCTGAAGCCCGCCCGCTGGTCGGACTGGTCGCTCGCCCCGACCACGATCACGTGGGAGAAATCCCAGCCGGAATGGTCGGCCGCCGAGTTGCCGGCCGCCCAGAGCAGCGACGCGTCGAGCGACCGCAGGTACTCGCCGGTCGTCTCGATCGCCGGCGTCCCGATGCCGGAATAGCTCGCGCTCACGACCTTCGCGCCGTGCTCGGCCGCCCAGCGGGCGCCCTCGAGCAGGTCGGTCATGGACGCCCCGCCGTTCGCGGCCTCGCTCACCCGGATCGGCATGATGCGGAGATTCCAGCCCATGCCGCTCACGCCGACGCCGTTGTCGCCCGCGGCGGCGACGCAACCGGCCACGTGCGTGCCGTGGCCGTGGATGTCGGTGAGCACGCCGCCGTCGGCCTCGGCGACGTCGGTGACCGCATTGAACCCGGGCACGCGGTTCCCGAGATCCTCGTGCGGCACGATGCCGGTGTCGGTCACCGCGATGATCACCTCGGACTTCGCGTCGGCGCGATGGAGCTCCCACGCCGCCGCCGACTGCATCATGGCGTGGTGCCATTGCTCGGGGAAACGCGGGTCATTCGGCGTCTCGCACGGGAAGATCCGCCAGTTCGGCGTCGCATAGGCGAAGAGCCCGGAGGCCATGAGCCGGGTCGCGACCTCGTTCTCGGCGACGCCCGGACGGAGCGGGCCGGCCGCGACGGTCACGATGAACTCGTCGGTCCGCGGCTCGCGGCGATGCGGATGGGCGGCGACGAGCGCGAGGGCCGCGCGGCGCTGGGCCTTCGCAAGACCCGGCTTCGGACGCACGATCAGTTCGCCGGTGAACTCGAGCTCGCCGGGGATCTCGACGAAACCGGTCTCTCCCGCGACGGCGGGACGGTCGGCCGCGGCCGCCGACGAGGCCGTCCCCGGCGCGGCGAGGATGACGGCGGCGAGGGCGATCGCCGAGGAAGCGGTGAGGGCCGGAGCAAAGGCTCGCACGGAAAGGCCGGTGTTCGGGTGATGCATGGAGGAGGATGGACGCCGACCGGAAACTCCTGCGGCGCCGGAGGCGGTTCGTTCGGGTCGAATGTAGACCCAATTCCGCGGCCCGCCCCGCTCCGGTTGCAAACTTCGCCCGCTTCTTCCCCCGTCGGCGGCACCATCGCCGCGAGGGCGGAAAACCGTCCCCGGCATCCGGTCATCCGACGCCTTTCCGCGACCTGCCTGCGGCTGACTTCGGGCCCCGCGTCTCTTCCGGGCGATCTTGGCCGGTTACCGGACTCATGGACACCCTCCGCTCTCCTTGACTGCCCCCGAAGCCTCTGGTTTACTGCCCGATTCGCACCGGCCGGGACCGTCCCGGCAGGTCGGCTGGGTCGCCGCGCGTTCGGGACCCCGCAGGTGGTCTCCCTTTCGGTCGTCAAGGACAGTTCATGGCTCGCTATCTCGGTCCCAAGGTGAAGCTCTCGCGCAAGGTCGGTGTCCCGGTCGCCGACACCCCCAAGCACACCGCCAAGCGGCAGCTCACCGTGCCCGGCATGCACGGCTTCCGCGGCCGTCGCCCGAAGGACTACGGGATCCGCAAGAACGAGAAGCAGAAGCTCCGCTTCCACTACAACGTGCTCGAGAAGCAGTTCCGTCGCTACCTCGCCGAGGCGGGCCGGCGGCCGGGCAACACCGGCGAGGTGCTCATGCAGCTCCTCGAGCGTCGCCTCGACAACGTCCTCCGCCGCGCGGGCATCTCCCGCACGATCTGGGGCGCTCGCCAGATGGTCACCCACGGTCACATCCTGGTGAACGGACACAAGGTCGACCGGCCGAGCTACTCGGTCGAGGTCGGCGACGTGATCACCCTCCGCGAGAGCATCCACAAGACCGCCCGCGAGCAGATGGAATCGCTCACCGGTCACATCACGCCGGGCTGGATTGCGGTCAACCCCGCGGAACTGTCGACCAAGATCGTGGCCGGTCCGACCTCCGACCAGATCCCCTTCGACGTGAACACCAACCTCATCGTCGAGTTCTACCGCTAAGCGAACGCCCGAGCCCGGGGCGTCATCCCCGGGGCGACAGCCAAGGTCCGCCGGAGGTCCCGGACGGCTTCCCGCGAACGGCCCCGAGCCGGACCGGAAGGCTTCCCGGGACCTTTCCTTTCCCGACCTCCTCCTCCCCTCTCCCCACCGCCGCCATGCTCAAGTTCCTCCGCCAGTACCAGAGTTGGATCCTCGCGATCGGCGGCACGCTGCTGCTCATCACGTTCCTCGTGCCCGAGGCGATCACCGGCCTGGCGAACTACAGCGCCCGCACCGGCACCACCTGGGCGACCGTCGGGAAGGACCAGGTGAAGCTCACCGCGGGCGACCTCGACGACGTGCGGATGGAGCTCCGCGTGGTCGACGCGGTCGGCAACCAGGTGATGCGGCAGATCGGCGCCGACCGCGATCCGGCCCACTGGTACCTGCTCACCCGCGAGGCCGAGGAGGCGGGCCTCGTCGGCGGAGAGGGCGACGGCCGGGCGGTCATCGACTCGCTCGCGAAGCAGTTCGCGCAGAATCCCGATCAGACCCTCTTCAACCTCGCGCAGCGTTCGGGGACGAATCCGGACACCGTCCTGAAGACCCTCGCGAAGATGCAGGGCGTGATGCGGTTGACCGGCGTCACGAGCTCGATCGGCCGCATCAGCGATCGCCGGCTCGAGTCGGCGGCAAGCGACGCCCTCCGCGGGGCGGCGTGCGACACCGTGGTGCTCGACGCCCGCAAGCTTGCGAAGCCCGAGGTGGCCGAGCCGACCGAGCAGGCGCTCGTCGCCCAGTTCGAGAAGTTCAAGGACACCGAGCCCGGCAAGGGTGAACGCGGCTTCGGCTACCAGCTGCCCGACCGCGTGAAGCTCGAGTGGATGGAAGTCGCCGAGGCCCCGGTGCGGGCCGCGATCGAGGCGTCGGGCGCGGTCGACACGCTCGCCCTCAAGAAGCGGTTCGCGGCCGATCCGGCGAAGTACGGGGCCGACCCGGCCCTCGCCCCGAAGTTCGCCGACTACGAGGCGACGGTTCGCACCCGCACCCTCGATGACCTGACCGCCGAGCGGATGGTCGAGATCGCGAAGTTCGCCGCGGACCAGCTCGCCCTGCCCCTCCGAGGCCTGCCGCGGGAGGGCTCGCACGTCGCCCTGCCCGCCGACTGGTCGTCGCGGCAGCTGGCGATGCCCGCCCTCGCCGACCAGATCGCCCAGCGGTTCGCCATCCCGGTGCCGACCTACCGGGCGGTCGGCGAGACGTGGCTGTCGGCGAAGGATCTCGACCTCGTGACCGGCCTCGGCGGCGCCACCACCGACAAGTTGGGCGCGACTCCGCTCAAGGTCTCGCAGGTGACCGCGAAGCTCAAGGAATTCAAGCCCGCCGAGGACACCGTCCCCATGCAGGTCGGCGTCGCCCTGCCGGCCTTCACCGGCTCGGACAAGACGATCTACCTCGTCCGGGCGACCGCGGTCGACCCGAGCCGCGCCCCCGCAACCCTCGACGAGGTGCGGGCCCAGGTCACCGACGACGTCCGGAGCCTCGAGCGATTCGCCAAGCTCGAGGCGGCGTCGGCGGACCTCCTCGCGAAGGCGAGGAGCGAGGGCCCCCGCGCGGTGGCGAACGACTACGGCGCGACGGTCGAGTTCCTGCCGACGCTCCGCGAGGCCGATCCGCGGTTCATCGGTTTCGGCATGAAGTTCGGCGGCGACATCCCCGGCCTCGGCAACGATCCCGCAACGGTCCGCGCGATCAGCCGCGAGGCCGCGCGGATCCCCCTCGACAAGCCCGTCAGCGAGACGCCGGCCACCGATCGGACCTTCCTGGTCCCGGTCGCCGACAGGCTCACGCTCGTGCTCGTCCGCGTCGACGACGTGTTCCCGCTCACCATCGAGGAGTACCGTCCGCTCGCCTCGAACGTCCGCGTCCAGCGGACGCTGCTGGACGAGAAGCCCGACGAGGACCTGCTCGGGACCTACAGCCTCGAGGCCCTCATGACGCGGCACCAGTTCCAGCCGAACCGCGCGATCGACGGCGAGATGGCCGCCGCCGACGAGGCGAAGGACGGCGACGCGGCGAACAAGCCGTCGTGACCGGAGGCCTCCGGGCCCCGCTCAGGAGACCTTGGAACCCGGCTTCACCGGCTTCATGACGGTGAGGACCACGACGTCGCGCTCGTCGGCACCGGGCTTTCCGGTGGCGCCGGCCGCGGGCTCGACCTTGAGGTCGCTCGCGGCCAGGATCATCCCGTTCGAGATCTCGCCGCGAATCTGACGCGGCTCGAGGTTCGCGACGATCACCACCTGCTTCCCGACCAGGGTCGCCGGGTCGTACCAGGCCTTGATGCCCGCGCAGACCTGGCGGCCGGTCGGGGTACCGTCGTCGAGCTGGATCTTGAGCAGCTTGTCGGCGTTCGGGTGCGGCTCGGCGTGCTTGATGGTCGCGACCCGCAGGTCGAGCTTCGCGAACAGGTCGAACGGGACGGCCGCCAGCGGCTCGCCGGCGTGCTGTTGCTGGGGGGAATTCTCGGACACATGTACGCCGCCTGGACCGATTCGGAACGGGAACAAAACCAGCGCACCGCGCTGACTCTCGAGTTTTTCAAAACACGGCTGCTGCGGGTGGGCCTCGAGCAGATCACCCACAAGGCCAATGAGGACGTCGACAAGCTC
>JBEIUL010000364.1:0-3086 GCA_040374395.1 Phycisphaeraceae bacterium | reverse complement strand
CTCGTCCCGTCGGGCGAGGGCGAGGGCCGCGTGTCGTCGTTCCCGTCGTGGACGACGGGCACCGTCGTGAACGAGATCGCGTCGGCCCAGCGGGCGGGGTCGAGCGTCGGGTCTGTCTTCGCTTCCGGCTTCGCTTCCGGCTTGGCTTCCGGCTTGCTCTCGGGCTTCGGCTCGGCCGGCGGCTCGGGCTTGGGATCAGCGGCCTTCGGCTCGGGTTCTGGTTTCGGTTCTGGCTTCGGTTCTGGCTTCGGTTCTGGCGTAGGTTCTGGCGCTGCCACGACCGGCTCGGTCTGGGGCTCGGCGGGCGCGGCGGCCGCCGGGGCCTCGGGCTTCGCCTCGTCCTTCTTCTCCGCCTCCTTCGCGGCCGCGGGCTCGGCAGGCTTGGCCGGCGGCTTCAGCCGCTCGTCGGTTCGCTTCCGCACCTCCTCGCGCGTCTTCTCGACGGTCGCGCCGTAGATCGACCAGCCGCCGTCGCGGTCGCTCGACCAGTAGAGCGTGAGCCCGTCCGGGCTCCACGCGAGGTCCGTCTCGCGACCGACGCCGTCGGTCACGCGACGCGGCGTCGACTTGTCGGCGGTGCCGCGGACCCAGACGTGCCGAACGCGATCATCGCCATCGTCTGGCCGTCGGGCGAGAGCGCCGCGTCGGTCACGTCCTTGCCGATCGGCTTGAGCTGAATGTCGTCGCGCGAGTCGGACGGCGCCGCGAACGCCAGCCGACGCGGCTCGCCGCCGTCGAGATCGACCTCGTACAGCGCATCCCACGATCCGACGATCGCCTTCCCGCCGGCGACGGACACGCCGTGGATGTCGCCGGTGCCGCCGGCATTCTCGAAGCGGGTCAACTGCCTCGCCTTCGCTCCCGGCTCGATCGACTGCCGGAAGAGGTTCACCGTGCCGTTTCCGCGGTCCGAGAGGAAGACGAACTCGTCGTCGTCGATCCAGCGGGCCATCCCGTCGTTTCCGCCGTGGTCGGTCAGGCGGCGGAACGAGCCGTCCTTCAGGTCGAACAGCCAGACGTCGCGCTGGTCGGGCCCGACGTAGCCGCGGCGCGACCACGCCGAACCGCCGCGTTCGAAGAGGACTTTCGTGCCGTCCGGGCTCAGCGTCGCCATCGAGCCGAACGCGTCGAGCGTGCGGACCGGCTGGCCCCCCTCGAGCCCGAGTCGGTACGGCCGCGGCGAGCGATACAGGTCATTCTCGATCGACGCGTCGAACATGAGGACCGGCTTGCCGTCGGCGTCGACCGCGAAATCGGTCAGCATCACCGGGCCGTCGAGCCGCGAGAGCTGCCGCAGGTCCGAGCCGTCGGGCTTCATGACCCAGAGGTTCCGGAAACCGTCGCGTTCGCTCTCGAAGGCGATGTGCAAGCCGTCGCGCGAGAACTGCGCCCGTTCCTCCTCGGCCGGGTGGCTGGTGAGCCGCAACGCGGGGCCTCCGTCGCGCGAGGCCTGCCAGAGGTCGCCGCGCCACGAGAAGACCACGGTCGACCCGTCCGGGCTCAGCGTGGGGTACCGCGGGAGATCGACGTCCGCCGCGAGGCCGGGTTGGGCAAAGAGCCCCAAGGCGAGGGCGCCGAGGCAAATCGCGAATGGATTCGACCGACAGGCGACGAAGCGCGGCAACCGTTGGGCCATGGTCTCGTAGATCTCCAAGGAAATTGCGAAGGTTCGCAGTGTAGTGGGCGGTGGAACGGATACCGGGGCGGTGACGGGGGAAAGGGAACGATCGGGGCGGTCGGGCGGGTTGTGCAGGCGATCGCGCCGTCGATGACGGCAGGTCCCGGAGAACCTCGACCCGCGGGGTGACTTTCGCCGGAGGGCCGCGAAAGTCGCGTGCCGCGCCGGCCGAAGTCTCCGGACGCTCCCGCGCCGCTCGTGGCGTCGGAGGCGTTTCGGGAACCGGGCCGGGGGGCCCGCGGCCGCGGACGCGGCCGCAGAAGGAGGCGATCGAACGTGATCCGCAACAACGACTCTTCCACCGATCGGACCCGGGCGCTGCTGCGCTCGATGGAACACGCGATCAACGACGCGCGGGCCCGCCGCACCGGCCAGGTCGGACGGCCGGTCCCGCGGCCCGAGAACGGCACGAGCGATCCGCACGCCGTGCGGCCCGCCAGCCCGCTGCCGACACGGCCCGCCGGACCCGCGATGCCGCCGTTGCCGCAGGCGACCGATGGCCCGCCGCGCCTGAAGGCGAAGCCGAAGCGCCCGTCGGGCCCCGAGCACGGTCTCGGCGATTTCGGCCAGCGACAGGCGAGCTGAATCGCTCCGGCGACACCCGCGGGACCCGTCGTTAGCATGGAGAATCCATGCGCGACGAATCCCTCTCGTTCCTGCAGCGACTTCTCGACACCCCGAGCCCTTCGGGCTTCGAGCGGGCCGGCCAGCGGGTCTGGCTCGACTACGTGCGATCGTTCGCCGACCGCACCTGGAATGATGCGTACGGCAACTGCTTCGCCGAGCTCCTGCCCGCGGGCGGGAAGGCTCCGGACCTGACCGTCGCGGTCTGCGGACACGCCGACGAGATCGGTCTCATGGTGAACCACTTCGACGACAAGGGGTTCGTCTACTGCCGCGCGATCGGCGGCATCGACGTGACCCAGATCGTCGGCAAGCGGGTTCGTTTCGCCTCGAGCGTGCCGGGCGTCGGCGAGGTGCTCGGCGTGATCGGCGCGACCGCGATCCACCTGCAGGAGAAGGCCGGCGACCCGAAGGTCCGGAAGATGCACGAGCTCTTCATCGACATCGGGGCCGCCGACAAGGACACCGCGACGAAGCGGCTGAACATCGGCGATCCCGGCACGTTCGCCGACGGCTTCCTGCGGCTCACCGACGACCTCGTGATCGCCCGCGCCCTCGACAACCGGATCGGCACGTTCGCGGCCGCCGAGGCCCTGAGGCACGTCGCCGGCCGCCGGGCCGAGCTGAAGGTCCGGATGGTCGCGGTCTCGACCGTCCAGGAGGAGATCGGTTTGCACGGCGCCTCGATGATCGCCGAGGGCCTCAAGCCCGACGTCTGCCTGGTGACCGACGTGGGCCACGCGACCGACAGCCCCGGCATCTCGCACGCCCAGCACGGCCACTT
>JBEIUL010000573.1:0-1625 GCA_040374395.1 Phycisphaeraceae bacterium | reverse complement strand
GGGGGTGACGACGGAGGTGACGACGGAGGTGAAGGCTGGGTCGGCGACGAGCGGCTTCGGTCGCGGCGACCGGGATGCGGGGCGGGCCGCCGCACGCCTGCGCCACGCCACTCTCTGGAAACGCCCGTTCCGCTCGATCGACGACTGCCGCCGGAGTCTACCCCGGTCGCGTGACCGAACCGTGAGATCCCGACTTTTTCCCGACCGGTCTCGATCGTCGGGTCCCGACCCTCGCGAGTTCCCGGCCCGCGCGGCAGAATGCCGATGGCCGTGCGAATGCCGCCCCGATCCCTCCGGAGGTTCCCGTGATCCGACCGTCCGCTCTCGTCCTTGGCCTGCCGGCCCTCGCGTCCAATCTCGCCCTCGGCCTCGCCCTCGCGTCGACGCCGTCGAGCGCGTTCGCCGCGGACGATCCGCCGGCCGCGGCCACGCCCGTGGACGAGGCCGAGGAGCTCGCGAAGGCGAAGGCCCGCATCGCCGAGCTCGAGGCCGAGGTCGCCGCGCTCAAGGCCCAGCTCGCCGGCGGCGTTCCCGCCGCGAGCCCGACGTCGCCGCCATCGCCGACCGGCGAGGCCCGCTTCGCGAGCCCGGCGGCGATCTTCCGCACGCTCTCGGACGACTACACGACCTCGCTGGCCGAGCTCCTGCCCACGCCCGGCGATCCCGCCGAGACGGCGATCTTCCGCCGCGAGCTCGAGCGATGGGTCGCGAGCGTCAATCGCACCTACCGGCACGCCGTGCGCTGGAATTGCCGCCTGGCAAGGACGGAGGCGAAGGGCGAAGGGATGGTCGTGACGATCGAGCCCATCGATGCCGCGACCGGCGCGTCGCTCGGCGAGCCGTGTTCGGTGGCCCTCGAGCCGCGGATCGCCCGGCGGGTGGCGAGCGCCGCGCGGGGTCGCGCGGGCGACGACCCTTGGATCCTGACCGGCACGTTCGTCCCGGAGGTCCGGTTCCAGCCCGACCGGATGCAGCGCGGCGATTTCGACAATCCCCCGCTGCTCGGCCCCGGCGCCGCGTTCCTCTGGCGGCTCGAGGTCGACAGCCTCGTGCCCGGCCGGCGCGAGAAGCCCGCCGAGCCCGCGAAGCCCGCCGCCCCGAACCCCTGACGCAGGACGATCCGCATGGAACCCGACGACGAGGTCTGCCTCTGCTTCCACGTGAGCCTGCGGAAGCTGGCGAACTTCATCGAGCGCGAGAAGCCGAGGGTCGCGAGCCAGCTGTCGGAGTGCCTCGGCGCCGGGACCGGATGCCGCTGGTGCGTGCCGTTCCTCGTGAAGCTGCACGAGCAGGCGGCCGCGGGCGAGACGCCCGACCTGCCGGTCTCGCCGGCCGAATACGCGCGGCGCCGGTCTCGCTACCGGTCGACCGGCGAGCGGGAGTGAGTCCGGGCGGCGTCGCGAAGGCGGGCGTGGTTCCGCCGCATGCGGAGGAACTCGCGGAAGGTCGGCGTGGTGTAGGTCTTCCCCGGCGACTGCGGGCGGGCCGCGGCGATCGCGGCGTCGAGGTTCGCGCAGGTCGCGGCGAACGCGGGCGGGACGCGTTCGCGGGCGATGGCCAGCGTCGCGCGGACCGTCGCCTCGAGCGAGTCGCGGAACGCGATCGGGTAGCACTCCTGGTGGACG
>JBEIUL010000367.1:0-3049 GCA_040374395.1 Phycisphaeraceae bacterium | reverse complement strand
GCAGGCCCGACCGTTCCGGCTGATCGCACGCCTCGTTCCGGTGCCCGGCGACGCGATCGGGTCGGTCGGGATCACGACCACCGATCGCGGAGCCCGGCGACGTCCGAGGCCGAATAGAAACCCGCCGTGATCGACTCGTCGCCGAGCAGACGATCGGCGAAGCGACGGACAAGGGACGCGTCGTAGAGGGGATTCGTGTTGCGGCTCTCGAGCGGCTCGGCGAGGCGGGCGGCGTCGGGATCGATGACCGCGAGGACGCGGCCTCCGCTCGCGACGAGCTCCTCGTAGCCGATCACCCGCTCCCGCGGCAGCATGGTGGCGTAGCGGGCGAAGTACCAGCGAAGGATGATCAACTGCCGCTCCAGCCGGTCGGGTTCGGCGTCGAGGGCGGCCTTCAGCCCGAGGTCGAACACTTCGGCCGCGGGAATGCGACCGTCCCGGATCGGAGCCCGGATCGACTGCCACGAGAGGAGCGTCCCGAGCGGATTCCGGACGACCGCGTAGCAAGGGAACCTCGTCGACAGCGTCGCCAGGGTCGCAGTGAAGAAGCCGGGATGCTTGATGACCAGGCGGAAACCCGGGGCCAGCGTCTTCTCGAAGCGTGCCTGCTGCCGGTCGACGGTCGAGCGACGACGCCCGTCGACGTCCCGCGCGGTCCCGAACGGGTTGTCGGGAATGCTCCCGTCGCGGACCTTGCTGAGCGCGGTCCCGTCCGAGAGCAGGCTTTCCCGCTGCCCTGCGAAGAAGTCGGCCACACCCGCGAGGTAATCCCGTGGAAATTCGAGCCTCGCGAGGGACAGCGGATCCATCGGCTCGTGCAGGGCCACGCTCTGCGGCAGCTGGTTGAGCAGCGAGCAGGTCAGGGTCGTTCCCGAGCGGGGGATGCCGGTGAGGACGATGTCCATGGCGGGGGCTTCGTGATTCCGTCGGTCGCGCTACAGGCTGTCGAGGATACGGAGGAATGCCGTCCGCTCGGCGGCGATGGAGTGGCGGTCCGCCTCGGCCCGCGCGGCGGCCCGCATCGCCTCGGCCCGGGGCGGGTCCATCGACCGGGCGGAGGCCGCCGCGGCAACCACGGCTTCGAGCTCGTACGCCGGCCGGAACGCGGTCTCGCCGTCGCGGCAGAAGCTGCGGTTCCCGAGGCAATCCGGGCACACCGTGATCGCGCCGAGGGCCATCGCCTCGAGGGCGGGCAGGAAGAAGCCCTCGTGAGCCATCGGCAGCGTGATCACCACCTCGCTCCCGGCGAGCCGGGCCAGGAACTCCCCACGGGGCAGGCGATCGACGATGCAGTCACTCTCGTGGCCGGCGGCCGCGAGCCTCCGGTGCACCGCGCGGGCGAACTCGGGGTTCTTCAGGCCCGCGATCACCACCGACCCCTCGCGACGCGGTCTCGGCGGGGGCAGGTCGGCCGGATCGAGTCCGGCGGGAATGACGTGCACCGGGCCGTTCACGCGTCCGGTCGCCTCGATCGCATCGGCGACCTCGCGGCTCACGCAGATCCGGATCGCCGGGCGAGCGAGGGCCGTCCATCGCGTGGTCCCGGGGTCGGCGTGCCGGACACCCTGGATCAGGTTGATGACCGGTGCCGGCGAAGGGTCGGGGATCGCCCGCCAGTCATCGCCTGCGACGAAGAACGCGGCCGCGGCGTCGGGTTGCCACGATGCGAGCGGCGGCTCCGACGTTCCGCGCCAGAGCTCGGCGGTCTTGGGGTCCGAGCCGGGGGTGATGTGGATTCGAGGGCGGAACCTCGTCGAACGTTCCGCATGGGCGTAGTAGTGCCGGACCTTCAGGTGCCCACCGGTGAAGTGACGCAGCTCGCGGTGGAAAAGCAGGACACGGCCGGGGGCTGGGTGCATGGGCGGAAGAGATCGGTCCCGGGCAGCGTACACGTGGGCGAGATGGCCCAGTTGACTCCGCATCGGTTCGGCGGGCGAATTTTCGCATCCGGAGCCCCCGGCGATCAAGCCGCCCCGGCCAGGAATGGCATTTCCGGCCTTTGATGCAGGAAGGGGTGTGCCTCGCGGGCATCATCGCTCTCGTCCGCGGCGACCGGATCGAAGCCACCCGCGGCGGGGACCGGGGCTGAAGGTCCACCCCCACCGCGATGCTCGGCGCGTGGGGTTCGTGCGGCGGCTGAAGCCGGCGCTGGCGCGTCCTTGACCGAACCTGAGCGCGGCGCGGGGGATTGCGCTTTCCTGCGCGCAACGAAGCGCGTGCATCACCGCGCCTGAACCAATCACAAACCATCGGCGCTCAGCATTCCGCCCGTCCATGGGGACGACCTCGAGCCTGAGCGCGATCGACACGCAGGTCTTGAGGGTCCCAAACGGCACGGTCGCCGACCGGTCGTACTTTCGGGCGTCCCCGGCCGTCGCCACCGGGAACGGATTCGCAGGGGGGCGGCGTCAACCCAACGGGCCCGATGGCCCAGAGACCAGCAGAAGGACCGAAAGACCCATGAAGAACGGAAGCATCACCCTAGTCGTCGCCCTCGCGGGCACGGCCCTCGCCGGCACCGCCGGCGCGGCCGAGATCCTCGTCACCTCGAACATCGCGACCAGCACCACCTGGACCGCGGGCAACACCTACAACCTGCAGCAGCAGATCTACGTGCTGCCCGGCGCCACGCTCACCATCGAGCCGGGCACCGTCATCGCGAGCACCACGAACATCGGCGGAAGCCTCGCGGTCTGCCGCGGCGCGAAGATCAACGCGATCGGAACCCGCGCCAACCCGATCATCTTCACCTCGAAGGCCGACGTCGCCACCTGGACCGGCGGCGACCCGAAGACCGGCACCTGGCGGGCCGCGGCGAACGAGTGGGGGAACCTGACCATCATGGGCCGGGCCTTCATCTCGGAGAACGGCATCCCGACCAACTCGGCCACCTTCAGCGCCAACAACTACGCCAACATGGAAGGCCTCGTCCCGGCCTCGGTGACCGACCCGAACACCCGGTACGGCGGCGGCGACGACGACGACGACAGCGGCGCCCTCCAGTACGTCTCGATCCGCTACGCGGGCAAGGTCGTCGGCCTCGGCAACG
>JBEIUL010000215.1:0-4885 GCA_040374395.1 Phycisphaeraceae bacterium | reverse complement strand
GGGTCCGTACGCCGGCAAGGAGATCTTCTTCGCCTGCGGCGGCCTGAACAACGGATTCGCGCAGAGCGGCGTCACCATCCTCGACGTCACGAACAAGTCGGCGATCGTCGAGCTGAGCCACTTCCAGTATCCGAACGCGGCGTTCTGCCACCAGGCGTGGATCACCGACGACCAGAAGCACATCTACATCAACGACGAGATCGACGAGCAGAACTTCGGCCTGAACAACGTGGGCCGGATCGTGAACGTCGAGAACCTCTCGGCCCCGTTCCTCGCGGGGACCTACACCACCGGCCTCGCGAGCGTCGACCACAACCTGTACGTGAAGGGGAACCTGCTCCTCTGCTCGAACTACAAGACGGGCCTGCGGATCTTCGACATCACGGACCGCCTGGCTCCGGTCGAGCTCGCGTGGTTCGACACCTACCCCGAGGCCGACGCGACCGGCTACGCGGGGCTCTGGTCGAACTACCCGTACCTCCCGAGCGGGACGATCCTCGGCAGCGACATCGAGCGGGGCCTCTTCGTGTGGCGGGTCGAGCTGCCGATCGCGACCTTCACGCCCGACGGGACGCTGCCCGCGTTCGTCGATCCCCGCGGCGACTCGATCGAGATCGCCATCGCGCCGCGTCCGGGCGAGACCCTCGCCGCGGACGGGCAGAAGCTGCGGCTGTCGGTCGACGGCGGGGCGTTCGTCGACTCGCCGCTCGTGCCGCTCGGCAACGACCGCTGGCGGGCCATCCTGCCGGCCGTCGCGTGCAGCACGCCGATGCGGTACTCGTTCGTGGCCACCGCCCCGGACGGCCGCGAGAACACCTTCCCGGCGCTCCCGGTCGAGGCGATCGCGGCGCTCGGCACCGCCGTCCGCTTCGCCGACAACTTCGAGACCGACCAGTTCTGGACGGTCGGGGCCGCGGGCGACAACGCGACGGCGGGCCAATGGGTCCGCGTCGATCCGGTGGGGACCACGGCGCAGCCCGAGGACGACAATCCCGCGGGCACCGGGACCAAGTGCTTCGTGACCGCACAGGGCGTCGTCGGCGGCCAGGCCGGGGCGGCCGACGTCGACGGGGGGACGACCTCGCTCGTCTCGCCGCGGCTCGATTGCACGGGGATGCAGCAGCCGCTCATCGAATATGCCCGCTGGTACTCGAACAACCAGGGCTCGAACCCGAACACCGACTCGATGCCGGTGCAGATCTCGGCCAACAACGGGGCGACCTTCGTCCTGCTCGAGGACGTGAACGAGAACCTGGGCGCGTGGAAGCACAAGGTCTTCGCGATCGAGGACTTCATCGTGCCCACCGACCAGGTCCGGATCCGCTTCCAGGCCCGCGACCTCGGGGGAGGCTCGCTGGTCGAGGCGGGCGTCGACGACGTGCGGATCAGCTACTACGACTGCCCGGCCCCGCTCATCGGCGACCTCGACGGCAACGGCGCGGTGAACGCGGGCGACCTCGCGGCGCTGCTCGGGGCGTGGGGCTCGGCGGGCGGACCGGCCGACCTCGACGGCGACGGGATCGTGGCGGCGAGCGACCTCACGACCCTCGTGGCGAACTGGACCCCCTGAGCGCGCCGAGGGACGTGCGGCGCGACCGGGGGCTCGTTAGCATGGCGCGACCGCCATGCCCGTGCCCGTTCCCTTCGCCATCGCGATCCTCGTCCTGGCCCGCCCGCAGGCCACCGCCCCGTCCGTCCCGCCGCCCAAGCCCGTCCGCGACGAGATCAAGGGCACGGCCCTCGCGATCGAGCTCGTTCCCGTCACGCCCGCCGACGGCTCGCCGCCGTTCCTGATCACGCGGACCGAGATCACCTGGGACGTCTACGACACGCTCATCTTCGGATTCGACCGCGAGGCGGGGCAGTCGACGCCCGAGGCCGACGCGGTGACGCGGCCGACGAAGCCGTACGTCGCGACCGACCGCGGCTTCGGGCACGCGGGTTTCCCGGCGATCTCCGTCTCGTTCCGCGGGGCCCAGAGCTGCGCCGAGTGGCTGTCCGCGAAGACCGGGAAGAAGTACCGCGTGCCGACGCTGAAGGAATGGAAGGCGGCGTGCGCGGCGGCGCGGATTCCCGCCGATGCGGTCGGCGACCACGCGGTCTTCGCGGCAAACAGCGCCGTCGACGGCGAGATGCGGACGCGGGCCGTCGGAAGCAAGAAGCCCGACGCCCTCGGCTGCTTCGACCTGTGGGGCAACGCCGCCGAGTGGTGCGTGGGCGACGACGGCAAGCCGGTCTCGGTCGGCGGCAGCTACCGCGATCCGCTGGAGAAAATCGGTTGCGACGCGTCGGCGGCGTACACGCCCGACTGGAACGCGAGCGATCCGCAGTACCCCAAGAGCATCTGGTGGCTGACCGACGCCCCGTTCGCCGGCTTCCGCCTCGTCCGCGAGCCCTGAAGTCCCTTCGCTTCCCAACTTTCGCCGAGGAGACCCCATGCGACCGAACACCCCCGACCTCGCCCGCCGCGAGACGATCCTCGCCGCCGCCGCCGCCCCGTTCGCGCTCTCGGCCGCGGCCGCCGCGATGTTCACCACCGCCCGCCGCGACGACACCCTCACCGTCGGCGTGATCGGTTGCGGCGGACGCGGCACCGGCGCCGCGCTGAACGCCCTCGAGGCCGGCCCGGACGTGAAGATCGTCGCCCTCGGCGACGCCTTCGCCGATCGGCTCGAGGGCTGCCGCCGCGGCCTCGCCGAGGCGGGCGGCGACCGCGCGAAGGTCGCCGAGGCGAATTGCTTCGTCGGGCTCGATGCCTACCAGGCCGTCTGCGCGACCGACTGCGACCTTGTCATCCTCGCGACGCCGCCTGGCTTCCGCCCCGGGCATTTCGCCGAGGCGGTCCGCACCGGCAAGCACGTGTTCATGGAGAAGCCGGTCGCCGTCGACTCGCCGGGCATCCGCCTGGTGATCGACTCGGCCAAGGCCGCGAAGGACCGGAAGCTCTGCGTCGTCGCCGGCACGCAGCGCCGCCACGAGCGGAGCTACCTCCAGGCGATGGAGCGGCTGCATCGCGGCGACATCGGCCCGCTCGTCGCCGCCCGCTGCTACTGGAACCAGGGCGGACTCTGGAACGTCGACCCGCAGGACGGCCGCAGCGACGTCGAGAACCAGATGCGGAACTGGCTCTACCACTCGTGGCTGTCGGGCGACCACATCGTCGAGCAGCACGTCCACCAGCTCGACGTGATGAACTGGGGCTTCCGGTCGCACCCGAAGCTCGTCCGCGGCGTCGGAGGCCGGCAGGCCCGCACCGACGAGCGGAAGTTCGGCCACATCTTCGACCACTTCGGGCTCGAGTACGTCTATCCCGGCCCCGAGGGCTTCGGCGACGCGTTCGCCCTCTCGATGTGCCGCCAGCAGGACGGCACGCCCAACCGCGTCGAGGAGGTCTTCACCGGCACGCAGGGCATCGCCCAGCTCGCCCCGGGTTCGGTCCGCCTCAGCGGCCCGAAGGCCTGGCAGTTCAGCGGCCCCGACCCGAACCCCTACGTCGAGGAGCACAAGAACCTCCAGCTCGCGATCCGCACCGGCAGCGGGCTGAACGAGGGCGTGCAGGTCGCCGAGAGCACGCTCACCGCGATCATGGGCCGCATGGCCGCGTACACCGGCCAGGACGTCACGTGGGAGCAGGCGATGGCCAGCGAGGAGCGGCTCATGCCCGAGCGGATCGAGTTCGGGCCGCGGCCGGTCGCGCCGGTCGCGGTGCCGGGCCGGACGAAGTTCTCCTGAGCCGCCGGCTTCGACCTCAGCATGCCCGTCTCCGCCTACATCATCGCGTTCAACGAGGCCGACAAGATCGAGGCCGCGGTAAACAGCGTGCTCTGGGCCGACGAGGTCGTCGTGGTCGACAGCGGCTCGACCGACGGCACCGCCGAACGCGCGACCGCCCTCGGGGCCCGCGTGGTGCAGGTGCCGTTCGAGGGCTTCGGCCGCCTCAGGAACTCGGCGCTCGGGCACCTGTCGCACGAGTGGATCTTCTCGCTCGACTCCGACGAGCGGTGCACGCCCGAGGCCCGCGACGAGATCCTCCGCATCACCGCCGATCCGGCGAGCCTGCCGGTCTGGCTGGTGCCGCGCCGGAACTGGTTCCTCGGCCGCTGGATCCGCCATTCGGGCTGGTACCCCGACTTCCGCCAGCCGCAGCTCTTCCGGCGGGGCTCGATGCGGTACACCGAGGAACCGGTGCACGAGGGGTACGTCCTGCTGCAGTCCGCGCCGCTCGCCCGCATGCGATCGGCGATCTGGCAGGTGCCGTTCAAGAACCTCGCCGAGGCCCTGCACAAGGCGAACCGCTACTCGAGCCTGGGGGCGGAGAAGCTCCACGCCCGCGGGAAGCGTGGCTCGATGCCGAAGGCGATCTCGCACGGGCTGGTCGCGTTCTTCCGCCACTACGTCGTGAAGCTCGGGTTCCTCGACGGGTGGGCGGGCTTCGCGATCGCGTTCTCGAACCTCGAGGGGACGTTCTGGCGGTACGCCAAGCTCACCGAGCTCGACGGCCGCTATCCGAAGCCGCCGCCGTCGCCGCCGCTCGGGCGTCCGCCCGCGGGAAGTTCGGCGAGCTCCTGACGCCCTCGGGCGTGACGAACCGGGCCGAGTAGCCGAGCGAGGCGAGGCCGCTGCGTTCGAGCGCGGCGAGACCGTCGTCCGGGCCGAGGAGCGCGAGGCCGGTGCCGAGGGCGTCGACGATCGCGCCGTCCGGGCCGATCACGGTGACGGCGATTCGGCGAGAGGAACCCCGTCCGGTGCGCGGGTCGACGAGGTGCGAGACGCGGATCCCGTCCGCCTCGATCGCCTGCGACGCGTCGCCGCTCGTCGAGATCGACGCGTCTCGCAGCGTCACGGTCGGCCGGTCGCCGCCCGGCGGGTCGTCGATCGCGACCCG
>JBEIUL010000506.1:0-1983 GCA_040374395.1 Phycisphaeraceae bacterium | reverse complement strand
GTGGGCGGTCCGCGACCGCCCCCTCGATGTACACCTCGGCCAAACCGCGCCCATCGCCCGGAACGACGAGGCCATGCCTCGTCGTCGATGAACGCGAGCGCTGTTCATGGCTCCTCGCCCCTCACCGCCCGCGAAACAGCACATCCCGAACCGCGACCGCATCCGCTGTCCGCTCGATCGCCCGCACCTGGCCCTTCGTGCCGATCGGCGCCATCGCTCGATACCCCTTCGGCAGCATCGCCGCGAACCCCTCGAACGCCGCGGCCGAGTTGAACTCGACGAGGAGATCCGGCCGGTCCCGGGCGATCGTCTCGCGACCACCCTTCAGCACCGCCCGCTCGTGCCCCTCGACGTCGACCTTGATGAAGTCGACTCGATGGCCCGCGAGCCCACCTTCCGGATCGATGGCGAGCGCATCCAGCGTCCGGACCGGCACTCGTACCCCGCCACCCCCGCTCGCGATCCGGTTCGTGCCGCAATGCCCCGGGGTCACCGCAAGCGTCGCCTCGCCGTCGGCGTCGCCGAGGGCGATTGGCTCGACCCGCACGTGCCAGAAGCCGCTCAGCACGACGTTGGTCCGCAGTCGCTCGGCCGTGGCCGGCGTCGGCTCGATCGCGACCACCTTCTTGAAGAAGAGGCCGGCGGTCAGCGTGTGGAACCCCGCGTTCGCGCCGATGTCGAGGCACAGGTCACCGCCGGCCATGAGCAGCCCGGTCAGCATCGGCGTCGGGTTCCGCAGCAGGTAGCCGCACTCGGGGCTCTCGCCGAGGTCGAGTTCCATCTTGAAGGTCTTCCCCGCCAGCCGGTAGTCGACCCGCTTCTTAAGCCCCGGCGCGATCGCCCCGCGGGCGCTCGCCTCCCACAGCACCGACCACAGGAGACTCGGCAGCGTCGGGTCCGCGTCGGCCATCGCGAGCTGGCGATCGAGATCGACGACCGTCCCGTCGGGAATCGCCTTGAGGAAGTCGCGATCGAGTTCGGTCAGGTGCGCCCCGACCGTCCCCGCCAGCAGGCCACGCATCCGCGGCGAGCGGGCGGCGCGGTCGAGCAGCTTCCGGAGCAGGGCCTTCACGCTTCCATCATCGGCTCGTCGGCCGCCCGAATCACGAATACGAACTCATCGGCGGGCACGAGCAGACCAGGTTCCGGTCGCCGTAGGGGTTGTCGACGCGACCCACGGTCGGCCAGAACTTGAAGTCCTTCAGCCACGGCGCCGGATAGGCCGCCTTGGCCCGCGGGTACGGCCGCTTCCACTCGTCGCTGGTAACCGCCGCCGCGGTGTGCGGGGCGTTCTTCAGGACGTTGTCGGTGCGGTCGGCCTTGCCCTGCTCGATCTCGCGGATCTCCTCGCGGATCGCGATGAGGGCGTCGCAGAAACGGTCGAGCTCGGCCTTCGACTCGCTCTCGGTCGGCTCGATCATGAGCGTGCCGGGCACCGGCCAGCTCATGGTGGGGGCGTGGAACCCGTAGTCGATGAGCCGCTTCGCGAGATCGTCGATCTTGATGCCCGCTGACGCGTCGAACGGCCGGCAATCGAGGATGAACTCGTGGGCGCACCGCCCGTTGTGGTTCGCGTACAGGACCTTGTAGTGATCCTTCAGGCGGTGGGCCATGTAGTTCGCCGAGAGGATCGCGGCCTCGGTCGCCTTCCGCACGCCGTCCGCGCCCATCATCGCGATGTACATCCACGAGATCGGCAGGATCGACGCGCTGCCGTACGGCGCCGCCGAGATCGGTCCGATCGCGTGGCGACCGGCCGACAGCGGACGGCTGACGGGGTGGCCCGGGAGGAAGTCCTTGAGGTGCGCGGCAACGCCGATCGGGCCCATGCCGGGGCCGCCGCCGCCGTGCGGGATGCAGAAGGTCTTGTGCAGGTTGAGGTGGCACACGTCGGCGCCGATGTGGCCCGGGCTCGTGAGTCCGACCTGCGCGTTCATGTTCGCGCCGTCCATGTACACCTGTCCGCCGTGGCGGTGCACGATC
>JBEIUL010000020.1:0-13388 GCA_040374395.1 Phycisphaeraceae bacterium | reverse complement strand
GCGATGTTCCGGGTCCGGCTCCAGAACGACCAGGAGATCCTCGCCTACGTCAGCGGCAAGATGCGGAAGTTCTTCATCCGTATCCTTCCCGGCGACCGGGTCACCGTCGAGATGAGCCCCTACGACATGACCAAGGGTCGCATCGTTTATCGGTTCTGAAACCCCCGAATCCAGCCCCGTACCCGCAGGAACCCCGCCATGAAGGTCCGAGCCAGCATCAAGCGCCGCACCAAGGATTGCCAGATCGTCATCCGCAAGGGCAAGCGCATCGTCATCAACAAGAAGAACCCCCGTCTGAAGCAGCGCCAGGGCTGAGAACGCCCGGGCCGCCTCCCGGGGGGTCGGAAGTCCCCCGGATTTCCGCTACACTTCCCGATTCGCCCACGGAACGACCCCGCAGGAACGCACCATGCCCCGTATCGCCGGCATCGACATCCCCGACCGCAAGAAGATCCTCTTCGCCCTCCAGTACATCCACGGCATCGGACCGAAGTTCGCCGCGGAAATCCTGAAGAAGGCGGGGATCGACCCCGACCGTCGCGCCAACCAGCTCGACGACAAGGAAGTCTCGTCGATCGCGACCCTCATCGACCAGAACTACGTGGTCGAGGGCGCCCTCCGGCGGCAGGTCCAGCAGCACATCGCCCGCCTTCGCGACATCAAGAGCTGGCGCGGCGACCGCCACCGCAAGGGCCTCCCGGTCCGCGGCCAGCGAACCCGTTCCAACTCCCGCACCCGCAAGGGCAAGAAGAAGACCGTCGCCGGCAAGAAGGGCATCAAGGGCTGATAGCCCTCCCGCACGGAGCACAACCACATGTCCACCGCGAACACCTCCAGCCCGACCCCGGCCGCTTCCGGCTCGAAGAAGAAGATCCGCAAGAACGTGGTCAAGGGCATCGCCCACGTCAACGCGACCTTCAACAACACCATGGTCACCATCACCGACGTCAACGGCGAGGTCATCGCCTGGGACTCGGCGGGCACCGTGGGCTTCAAGGGCGCCCGCAAGTCGACCCCGTTCGCGGCCAGCCGCGCGAGCGAGAAGGTCGCGAACAAGGCCCGCCGCGTCGGCATGAAGGAGGTCGAGGTTCGCGTCAAGGGCCCCGGCCCCGGCCGCGAGCAGGCGATCACCGCCCTCCAGGCGAATGGCCTGAAGATCACCGCGATCGAGGACCACACCCCGATCCCGTTCAACGGCTGCCGGCCGCCGAAGAAGCGCCGCGTCTGACCCCGAATCTCCCCCGAGCCCCGGCGAAAGCCGTGTCTCGGGCTTCCCGTCCGGCATCCCGCACAGAAGGCCCGTCCCACCCGCACGGCAGGGGGTGGGCGGCCGAGAGGCGGACTCGCCGGCCGAGATCGTCCGGAACCCCGTTCGCGAAACCTGCCGAGACCTGGAGCCCTTCCCATGCACGTCCGTTGGCGCGGCCTTGAGCTTCCCGCAAAGCTCACCATCGACCCGAACACCCGCACGAACACCTTCGCCCGTTTCACGGCGGAGCCCTTCGAGCGAGGCTTCGGAATCACCGTCGGCAACGCGATGCGTCGCGTGCTGCTCTCGTCGATCGAGGGCGCCTCGGTCAGCTGCGTCACCATCAAGAGCCAGGGCAAGACCATCGATCACGAGTTCACCAGCGTGCCCGGCATGCTTGAGGACGTCACCGAGGTCCTCCTGAACATCAAGGACCTGGTGATCGCGATGGACGGCGACGAGCCGCGGAAGCTGAAGCTTGCGGCCGAGGGCCCGGGCGAGGTGACCGCCGAGCTCATCGAGGGTGACCCGAGCGTCGAGGTGCTCAACCCCGACAAGGTCATCGCGACCCTGACCGACGCGGTCGACATCGAGATCGAATTCACCGTCACCAAGGGCCGCGGCTACGTGCCCGCGAGCGAGCAGTACGACCGCGAGAAGGACCAGATCATCGGCGAGATCCCGATCGACGCGATCTACTCGCCGGTGACCCGCGTGCGATACAGCTGCGACGACACCCGCGTCGGCCAGCGGACCAACTACCAGAAGCTCACCCTCGACGTCTGGACCAACGGAACCATCACCCCGGAGATGGCGGTGGTCGAGGCCGGCAAGATCCTCCGCAAGCACCTCAACCCGTTCGTCATGTTCGACGAGCCGGGCCACGCGGTCGTCTCCGAGGAGGCCCGCGGCGGCTGGGAGAAGGACGAGCAGCTGTTCGCGAAGCTCTCCGCCCCGATCGCCGACCTCCAGCTCTCGGTGCGGGCGAGCAATTGCCTCGAGAGCGCGAAGATCCGCACCGTGGCCGAGCTCGTCTCGAAGTCCGAGGACGAGCTGCTCGCGGTCCGGGCCTTCGGCAAGACCAGCCTCCGCGAGGTCCAGGACGTCCTGGCCGCCCGCGGGCTGCACCTCGGCATGGTGCTGCCCGAGGGCTTCTCGATGGTCTGAGAGGCCGACCCCGACGAGCGACCGATTCCACCGACCCCGTACCGGCAGTCCACGTAAGGAAGTCCTGACATGCGTCACCGCATCACCGGCAAGCAACTCTGCGTCACCAGCGCCCACCGTCGCGCCATGCTCCGTAACCTGGCCGCGGGCCTGTTCGAGCACGGCCAGATCGAGACCACCCCGGCGAAGGCCAAGGCGGTGCAGCGCTTCGTCGAGAAGCTCATCACCCGGGCGAAGGCCCAGACCCTGGCGAACCGCCGGATCGTGACCAGCCGCCTGAACGACCGCAAGGCGTTCGCGTGGGTGGCCGACCCGAACGTTCCCGAGTCCCGCAAGACGAGCGAGTTCTGGGAGCTCCCCTCCGCCTCGGACATCGAGTTCAACCGATACGGCGAGGTTCGCAAGGCTCCGCGCCTGGTGCAGCACCTCTTCGCGAAGGTCGCCCCGATGTTCAAGGACCGGCCGGGCGGCTACACCCGCATCGTGAAGCTCGACAAGCATCGCCTCGGCGACGGCACCGACCTGGTGCTTCTCCAGCTCGTCGGCAAGGAGGACGGCTCGCAGGTCAGCGGCCGCAAGTCGACCCGTCGGGCGACCGCCGACAAGCGGACTGCCTACGCGGCGAAGGTCCGCAAGGACAAGGCGGCGTCCGCGGCCTGACGGACGCCTCGGACGGCACCGCCCCCGGAACGACGGGGCCATGCCCCGTCGCTGCCGCGCACGCCGCGTCCAGACTCGTCCCGACGTCCTTCGCGTGACGAGCCTCCTTCTCGCCGATCAATCCTGCCCCCTCTGATCGAACCGCGGCCGGGCTCCCCACGGGGCCCGGCCGCGTCGCTTTTCCCGCGGTACAGTCCGCGTCCCCATGAGCCTTGCGATCGCCGACCTCGACGCCCTCGAGCGTACCGCCCTCACCGAACTCGCCTCGGTCGACGCGGCGGGCGTCGACCGGTGGAAGGGCGATTGGCTCGGGTCGGCGGGACGGCTGAAGTCGGCGATGGACGCCCTCAAGACGCTTTCCCGCGAGGAGAAGCCGGCGTTCGGCAAGCGGCTGAACGAGGTGAAGGCTTCGCTGGAGGCCGCGTTCACCGCCCGCAAGGCCGCGACCGAGGCGAGCCGCCCGAGCGGCCCGCTCGTCGACGTGACGGAACCGGGGATCCCGTGCGGCGGCGGGCGGCGGCACGTGCTCAGCCGCACCGTCGACGAGATCGTCGAGGTCTTCGCCCGCATGGGATTCGAGGTCGCCGACGGCCCCGAGCTCGAGGACGAGCGGCACAACTTCACCGCCCTGAACATCCCGGCGGGACACCCCGCCCGCGACCCGCGCGACAACTTCTTCCTCAAGGGCTCGTGGGGCGAGCGGCTGCTGCTTCGCACGCAGACCTCGACGGTGCAGATCCGGGCGATGGAGGCGGCCCGGCCGCCGCTCAAGGTCGTCGCGACCGGCCGCGTCTACCGGCCGGACACGCACGACGCGACGCACTACTCGATGTTCCACCAGATCGAGGGGCTGTGCATCGATCGCGGCGTGACGATGGTCGACCTCAAGTCGGCGCTCCTGCAGTTCGCGAGGGCGTACTTCGGTCCCGAGGCGGAAGTGCGGCTGCGGCCGAGCTTCTTCCCGTTCACCGAGCCGAGCGCCGAGTTCGACATGCGGATGCGCATCCGCGGCGAGCTGCGGTGGGTCGAGCTCGGCGGGTGCGGCATGGTCGATCCGAACGTCCTCGCCGCGGTCGGGTTCGATCCCGAGGAGTGGACCGGTTACGCCTTCGGCCTCGGCATCGAGCGGATCTCGATGCGGAAGCACGGCATCGCCGACATCCGCTGGCTGTTCGAGAACGATGCGAGGTTCCTGCGGCAGTTCTGAGCGGGGGCCGGTCGGGGGCCCGGGACGGGCCTCACGCCTCCATCGCGGCCGAGATCAGGGCGTCGGCGCCGGCGATGCGCCGCCGCAGCATCGCGACGTCGAGGGTCGCGAGCGGGGGAAACCGCTCGCGGTGGTCGAGGAAGCAGCGGAACGCCGCGGCCGCGACGCGCTCGGGCGGGTCGGTCCCGTCGGGCGAGAGGAGCTGGTAGTCGGCCCACGAGAGCCGCACCAGCTGCTTGAGCAGCCCGCCGTCCGGCAGGATCGCCTGGGCGTCGAACTCCCAGCGGCCGGGCAGTTCCCGCTCGTGCAGGATCTCGACGGGCAGGCGATCGGTCATGGGCGTCCTCGCGGACGGAGCGTACCATCCGCGCGTGCCGTTCCTGCTCGAGATCGTCCGGCTCGGACTGAAGAACCTGCGGCTCCACAAGCTGCGGTCGACGCTCACGAGCCTTGGCATCATCCTCGGCGTCGCCGCGGTCATCGTGGTCACCGCGATCGGCGAGGGGAACAAGCGGGCGGCCCTCCGCGACATCCAGGCCCTGGGGGCGACGAACGTGATCGTCCGCAGCGTGAAGCCCGCGGAGGCGGGGAACACCGGGCAGACCAGGTCGTTTCTCGTCGCCTACGGCATCACCTTCCAGGACCACCGCCGGCTCCAGGACTCGATCCGCGACGCCCTCGACATCGTGCCGCTCAAGGCGGTCGGCAGCGAGGTGATCTTCGGGGCGACCCGGATCCAGAGCCAGGCGTTCGGCACCTCGCCGCGGCTGCTCGAGGTCGCCCGCCTCGACATCGAGCCGCGCGGCCGCTACCTGACCGACGAGGACCAGGAGACGGGGGCCCCGGTCTGCGTGATCGGCAGCGAGGTCGCCAAGCAGCTCTTCAAGCTCCGTGACCCGCTCGGGGCCGACCTCCGCATCGACGACCGCGTCTTCCGCGTGGTCGGCGTGCTGCGGCCGGTAGGGCTCGCGGGAGGCACGGGCAGCGCCCTCGTCGGCCGCGACCTGAACAAGGACATCCACGTCCCGATCTCGACCGCCGAGCGGAACTTCGGCAACGTCGTGGTCCGCCGCCAGGCGGGCTCGTTCAGCGGCGAGGAGATCGAACTGAGCGAGGTCTACCTCGTCGCCCCGAACACCGAGGCGGTCATCAACCTCTCGGAACGCGTGCGGCGGATCATGGAGACCGGCCACCCGGCGATGGCCGACGCCCAGGTCATCGTGCCGTGGGAGCTGCTCGAGAACGCGAAGCGGCAGCTCATGGTCTGGAACATCATGCTCGTCGCGATCGCGGCGATCAGCCTGCTCGTCGGCGGCATCGGGATCATGAACATCATGCTCGCGAGCGTGACCGAGCGGACCCGCGAGATTGGCATCCGCCGTGCCCTCGGGGCGACGCGGAAGCACATCGTGCTGCAGTTCCTCGTCGAGACCGGTTCGCTCTCGACCCTCGGCGGCATCATCGGCATCGCCGTGGGAATCGGCGTCGCCCTCGGGCTCGGGACGGTCGTGCCGCTGCTGCTCAAGCTCGACTTCTTCCGCGGAATGGCCTCGAGCCGCAGGTGACGCTCTGGTCGATCGTGGTCTCGTTCCTCGTCGCCGCGGGCGTCGGGCTCGTGTTCGGGATCTACCCCGCGATCGTCGCGAGCCGCAAGGACCCGATCGAGGCCCTGCGGCACGATTGAGGCCTCACCGCCGGCGGCGGATCTCGATCGCCCCGCGTCCCCAGTCGATCCAGCCGTCGAGTCGGCGTTCGGTCACGAGCCCGGCGGCGTCGAGCGACGCGGCGGTTGCGGGAGGCAGGATGTCGGGGTAGAGGACGATCACCGTCGCCGGGGCCGCGACCTCTCCCTCGGCGAGCTTCGTGCCGCGGTCGCCGAGGTCCACGAGCGGCACCCCGAGCGGTTCGGCGTAGAAGAGCGTGACCTGGTCGCGCAGGCCGACGACTCCGACGGGATTCCCCTCGCCTGCGACGGCCTTCGCCGCCTCGACCGCCTCGCGGAGGGGCTGGCGGGGGGGGGGAGGCCGCGGACGGTGATCGCGCTGGCGACGAGGAACGCCGCCATGCACACCCACGAGGCGCGAAGCCCCGCCGGATTCACCGGGGGGCCATGGCCATTGCCGCCGATCGCGAGGGCCGTCGCGGGCAGCCCGAAGACGAGGAACCTTGCGTACAGCCAGCTGTCGGCGAGGGCCGCGAGGGCGACGACGATCGGCACGCCGGCGATCGCGGCGAGGAAGGCGATGCGGCGACGCGGATGTTCGAGGATCTCGGTCGCAAGCCCGTTGATGGCGAGAAGTCCGCCCGCGATCGCCGTGAACGGCCACCAGCTGCCGCCGAGGCCGCCGATCGCCCGGAGCATCTCGGGGCCGACGAGCGACGGCGTGTCGCCCTCGATCGAGCGGAACTGGTCGCGATTCGCGAGAAAATCGGGCAGGGCGGGACTCCAGAGGACGGCCGTCCACGCCGCCGCCGTCGCCAGGGCGACGAGTCCCGTGAGGGCGTCGCGGCGGTGCGGGCCGCGTAGGGCCACGAGCAGAAGCAGCCCGTGCCCGAGCGGCACGCCGATCGCCGCGAGATGGTTCCAGACGCCGAGCGCGACCACCGCCGCGTACGCCATCCACCGCCCGGCCCCGCCGCGGCGGAACGCGTCGAGGCCGAGGCCGGTCGCGAGCGTCGCGAGCAGGATCATGAGCGAGTACCCGCGGGCGTCGGTCGACTCGACGATCGCGATCGGAAACGCCGCCATCGCGGCGGCGGCGAACTCGGGCCGTGGCAGCTCGGCGACGCGCCCGAGCCACCACGCGGCGGGGACGCAGGCGAGGCCGAGGAGAAGGGCCGGCAGGCGCACCGAGAGTTCGTTCACGCCGGCGAGCTCGATCGTGCCCGCGACCAGCGCCGTCGACGGCAGGTGGTTCACGGCGCTGAACCAGTTCCCCACGCTCGGCCCGACGCCGTGGATCGAGTATCCCAGCAGCGCCGCGAGCTCGTCGTACCAGAGGCTCTCGCCGAGGCGGTCGGCCCGCAGCGCCGCGGCGGCGAGCGTCGCGATCGCGACCGCAAGCAGTTCCGCCCGGCCCGGTCGCGGCCGCGAGCCGACCTCGCGAGGCGGCGCGATCCTCGCGAGCGCCCACCACGCCGCCAGCACCGTCGCGGGCAGCGAGAGCAGGGCGAACTTCATCCAGCGGGCGCCGTCCACCGTCGTCGGCGGCACGCCGCCCGTGAGCTCGACCCGCGCCGGATGCGTGATCCACGCCTCGATCGACGCGGTCGGCACCAGCGCCGCCGCGACGGTCGCCGCGAGGGCCGCCACGACCGGACCGGCCCTCACCGGCGGACCTCCGCGTCCTCGCCCGGTGTCGGCTCGATGCCCGCGAGGTCCGGCGCCGCGATCGACCCGGAGCTCGGCCGCACCGCGATCGGGTCGGCCGCCAGCGGCACCGTCTTCCTCGTGTCGGCGGTGACGCGGAACGCAAGCGGCAGCGTCGCGAGCCGGAGGAAGGTCGAGACCGCGAAGACGAGCATGTATCCCTCGAACGCCTGATCGGGGCCGAGCAGCCACGCCCCGACGAGCGAGCCCGTGACCGTCGCGAGCCCGTTGAGAAGGTAATACCCGCCCATGACGCTCGTGCGCTCCTCGGCGGGGATCGTCTCGAGCAGCAGCAGGAACGTCGCGAGCTCGTACCCGCCCCAGAGCGCCCCGGCGAGGATCTGGGTCGGCAGCACCCACGTGGGGGTGTCGTCGACCATCCAGACCGCCGCGAGCACCGACACCCCGACCGCCGAGACCGTCAGCAGCCGACGGGCCCCGAACCGCTCGGCGTAGCGGGCGTGGAGCGGCAAGGCGAGGCTCTTCGCGAGGAACGATGCGGCCACCATCGTGGTGTAGGTGGCCTTGTCAAACCCGAGCTCGTCAAGCATGAACGGGTTGAAGTAGGGGGCCGCGACCATCGTGGCCGCCTGCAGGGCGACCATGAAGACGATGAGCTTGGCGTCGGTCGCGTGCCCCGCGCGGCGCAGCACGGCGAAGACGCTCACCCGGCGGTGCTCGAAGCCGTCGGCCGGCGGATCGGCCTGCTTGAGCAGGAACAGGATCGACGAGAGTCGCGCCATCGAGGCGAGGCCGAAGCAGGCCGCGAAGCCCGCGAGGGGCGCCCCGCTCCGCTCGCCCGCCGAGAGCATGAACCCGCCGACCAGGAGGCCCGAAAGCGTGAGGATCTGGCACGCCCGGCTGCGCCGCCCGAAGTAGCGGGCCCGGATCCGCGGCGGGAAGAGCATGCCGACCCAGGTGTTCCAGACGCCGCCCGCCGCGAGGGCCGCGGCCCAGTAGAGGCTGGCGCAGAGGAAGACCAGCCACGGCGGCATCGAGCCGGCGATGGCCCCGATCACGAGCGGCACGAGGCTCGCTGCCTGCGTCGAGGCGCAGATCATCACCCACCGTCGGGGCGATCCGACGCGGTTGACGCCCGCGGTCGCCACGAGCTGCACGATGCCGCCGACGAGCGGCGGGATCGCCGTCACCAGCCCCGAGGTGACCTCCTGCATCCCGAGGGCGAGCACGAACGCGGCGAGGTACGTCTCGCCCACGCCCACCATGAACGAGTAGGTCAGCCCGTCGCCCGTGCACGCGGCGAGGTCGCGTCGGAGGTTCGGTTCGGGAGCGACGATCGGAGGACTCGCGGCGGGTCGGAAGGCGCGGACGGCCGGGTCGCTCGGGACCCGGCCGGCCGGAAGGTCATCGGTTCAAAGCGGCGATCGTCGTGCGAGGCTCAGCGTCCGCCGCCGGCCCCGGCGCCGCCCGCGGCTCCCTCGACGCGGACCGGACGGAATCCGACGTTGTTCACGATCGAGATCGGGGCGTCGAAGGTCACGTACCGCGACCCGACCGACGGGGCCAGCGACGCGGGTCGGGCCGCGAACGGGTAGCCGCCGATCTGCCGGTGGATGTAGTCGGGGGCCCGCACGATCAGCACGCCCTGGTAGAAGCGGATGCTGGCGTACTCGCCGCCGTTGTCGGTCCAGGCGTCGGGCTCGATCGTCTCGAGGATGATGTCGACGAGCTGCTGGACCTTCTCGTCCTCGCTCTTGCGCTCGGGGTCCTCGCCGGGTTCACCGAAGACGCCGCCGCCTCCGGAGCCACCACTTCCTCCGCCGCCGCCGCCCATGCCGCCGCCGCCTCCGCCGCCACCGAAGCCTCCGCCGCCACCGCCGGAGCCACCTCCTCCTCCGCCGCCCTGGCCGCCGGAACTGCCCTGCTGGATGGCCGAGTTGAGGTTGAAGTTCGGGGCGTTGTCGAAGTAGGGGGCCTCGAAGAGGAGGTCACGCACCGGGTACATGCGCAGCTCGCGGGCCGCGGGCACCGAGAGCCGTTCCTTGGTGCCGACCTCGACGAAGCCCTCGCGAAGCTGCCAGGTGCACGGATCGACCGTGGCGCACTGCTCAAGAATGAGCTCGATCACGGTCAGGCCGGGCTTGCCCTCGACCTTGAGGGTGATCGGCGTCTCGGGATCGATGCCCGTCCCGGCGCGATCGGTGTCGAACCGGGCGACGATCGGGATGTCGAGGACCTTCGCGACGTACTCGATCGCGTCCTTCGCCGGGGTCTGGTTGAAATCGGCCGAGATGTCGGTGTAGAGCAGGGCCCCGAGCATCCGCGGCTTCGAGCTCGACGTGGCCTTCCGCTGCTGCTCGGCCATGCCCTGCAGGCGGTCGGAGAGGTTCTGGGCAACACCGGTCGTGGCGAGGGCCAACGACGCAAGGCAGGTCGCAATCGAGAGGGCGGACGAGGACGGTCGAAGCGCCATGAGACCTCCGCGGTTCGGGATGCGTCCGAGTATACGAGCGGGTCGCGGCGTGGCCGCCGACGATCGGGTGGAAGGGTTCGGAACCCGGGATTTCCCGTGCTATCGGTCCGGCCCCGGCTCGGGGTCGAGCAGCGCCGAGGCGAAAAGCAGCCCGAAAGCCTGGACCGCGACGGGCTGGTCGCTCTCCCAGGCGGCGGCCCGGATGCCACCCGCGGCGCGGGCCGGATTGCGGAAGCGGCGGGCGTCGGCCTCGTCGACCGCGAGCTGCAGCAGGAAGCGGCCCGCGGCCAGCGATCCGTCGGCCAGTCGCTCGCGGGTGATCGCGTCGACCGGAAGGCCGGCTGCGGCGGCTCGCGAGCGGAGCCACGCGAGCCCGAGGGCCGGCCGGAACGATTGGGCCGTGATCGGCGTCCGTCCGGTGCCGAGCCGGATGCCGCCCACGAGGTCGGCGGCGAAGTTCGGGTCCCTCGCGTCGACCTGCGCCGCGAGCACGAGTCCGGCGAGCGCCTGGAACTCGCCCGCGCGGGCCATGGGGCGGCGGGCGGCGAGGGCCAGCGTGCGTTCGGCGAGGACGAGCCACGGGAATGCCCCGACCTGCCGCTCGCCGGGTGCGGCCGACCAGGCGTTCGCGATCGCCGCTTCGGCGACCGACCGCTCGATCTCGCCGCGGGCGGAGAGGGCGGCGATCGCCGCGGCCCGCAGGGCGACATCGCCGACCGCGTCCGGGGCGAGGCACGCGGTGCGGGCCCGCGTCACGACCTCGCGGGCCGGACCCTCGGGCAGCTCGTCGAGCCGGGACGCCGCGAGGCAGACCAGCGGCGCGACGTTCGCGATCGCGAGCGGATCGGCCGGCTCCCTCGGGATGAGGCCGATCGCCCCGAGCAGCGACCGCGAGGTCGTCCGCGCGATCTCGCGATCGCTCGCCGCGACGCTCTCGTTCGCGGCGACGTCCGCCAAGGCGAACGCGAGCATCGCCTGGTCAAGCGGCGGGGCGACGAGCGGGCGGTACTCGTCGGGCACGGGCAGGTAGTCGCCGAGGGCCAGTCCCTTCGCGAGCAGCGTCTCGGGCTCGCCGCCCGCCGGATCGGGAATCGTCTTCCGCAGCCGCTGCAGCAGGTCCGACAGGAGGGACGCGAGCCGCTCGCGGGTCACTTCCGCGCCATCCACCACGCGGCCGCTCCGGAACACCTCTTCGGGAAGCCCGCCCGGTTCGGACTGGGCGAGCCGCAGCGTCCGGAAGCGGTAGACCCCGACCGGCTCGAGGGCCACGAGTTCCGAGAGGTCCTTCGCGGGAAGGCCCGCCTCGGTCGCCAGCGAGAGCAGCGTTCGGCCGGGGGTGCCCGCGAGGCCGGTCGCAAGCAGCCGCGACGGGAACGACGCGAGGAAGACATCGCCGCGGCGCAAGGCCATGCCGTCGATCCCGGGCTCGACGCGGGCGGCGCACTCGGCGAAGGTTCGTCCGAGCAGCGGGCTCGGCTCGCCGGCGAACTCGATCTCGAGCGTGAGCCGGTCGCCGGCCCCGCCGCGGATCTCCTCGGGAAGCGAACCGACCACGCGGTCGCCGCGGGCCTTCGAGATCGCCTTCGCGACGGCCCGTCGGAGCATCAGGCCGTCCGGATCGGCGGCCGCCGCGTCGCCGGCGAACTCGTCGCCGTGCCCGACGAGACGGCCCTCGTGCCGGAGCATCACCGAGACGCCACGGCAGCCAGGCAACTCGACGAGGGCGGCGGGGTCGTCGGCGGTGGGGCAGTCGAGGGTATCGA
The DNA here is from genome assembly GCA_040374395.1 of Phycisphaeraceae bacterium. Lineage (GTDB taxonomy): Bacteria > Planctomycetota > Phycisphaerae > Phycisphaerales > SM1A02 > JBEIUL01. The sequence goes on along the minus strand of JBEIUL010000020.1, from coordinate 1,538 downwards.
CCCACGACCGCGCGGCGAGGAACGCCCCGACCGCGGGTTCGACGGGGGGAATCGCGTCGCCGCGACCACCGGTCCGTCGGGTCCGCGGCGGATCGATCGCGGCGTCCGGGGCCTGCGCGATCGCCTCCGCAGGCGTCGAAGCGAGCGAGATCATGATCCCGAGGAGCGGCAGGAAGGTCTTCACGGGGCGAGAACCGTGCGGGTGCGGGTTATCGACGTTCCGGTCGTGCGGATCGTGACGGCGGAGAGGCCCGTCGGCGAGGAACCGGACGGAGGCGACTCGCCTTCCCCGGATCCCGGCGCATGCTGATGGTATCGCGAGGCGACGACGCCCCGTGAACAACTGAAGAAACGGATCGAACCATGCACACCCTCTTCCTCCGAGCCACCGAGAACCGCAAGCGAGTTCTCCTGCTCACCCTGCTCGCCTTCGCGGCCCTCTGCTGAGCCGCCCGCCGCAGGACATTCCCGACCGCGCTCCACCGAGCCCGCGAGGTCCCCACGAGGATCCCGCGGGCTCGTCTTCTTCCCTCGCGGCCCGCGAAAGGAAACGGCCCCGGCACGGGCCGGGGCCGAGGGTTCTCGAGTGAGGACGTCGCCGGTCAGAACCGGATCTTGTCGGTGCCGAGGGCGCCGTGGTCGTCCATGCCGCCGCGGGTGGGCTTGATGCGGGCGTTCTCGCGATCGAGATCGCGCGGGGCCGACTCGTCGGCGCCGGCGCCCCACTGGGCCCGCTTGAGGCTGAGGCCGATCTTCCGGTCGTCGGTGTCGACGCGGAGGATCTTGACGTCGACCTCCTGGCCGGGCTTGACCACGTCCTGCGGGTTCTCGACCTTCTGGTCGGAGAGCTCGCTGATGTGGAGCAGGCCCTCGAGGCCCTCCTCGAGCTCCACGAAGACACCGAAGTTGGTGATCTTCGTGATGTGGCCCTTCACGATCATGCCCGGGCGGTACGCCGAGGGGATCGCCTCGATCCACGGGTCCTCGGAGAGCTGCTTGAGGCCGAGGCCGACCCGCTGCTTCTCGCGATCGACCTCGATGACCACGCACCGGACCGAGTCGCCCTTCTTGAAGAGCTCGTTCGGGTGGGCGACCTTCTTGGTCCACGAGATGTCCGAGACGTGCAGGAGGCCGTCGATGCCGGGCTCGATCTCGACGAACGCGCCGTAGTTGGCGAGGTTGCGGACCTTGCCCTCGATGATCGTGCCGGGCGGGTACTTCTCGGCGACGAGCTCCCAGGGATTGACCTCGGTCTGCTTCATGCCGAGCGAGATCTCGAGCTTCTCCTTGTTGATCTCGAGCACCACCACGTCCACCTCGTCGCCGACCTGGACGATCTCGCTCGGGTGGTTGACCCGCCGGGTCCAGCTCATCTCGGAGATGTGGACGAGGCCCTCGATGCCCTCCTCGAGCCGCACGAAGGCGCCGTAGGACATCAGGTTCACGACGGTGCCCTTCACGCGGCAGCCGACCGGGTACTTGGCCTCGATCTGCTCCCAGGGCGAGGTCTCCTTCTGCTTCAGGCCGAGGGCGATCTT
>JBEIUL010000381.1:0-2912 GCA_040374395.1 Phycisphaeraceae bacterium | reverse complement strand
TCTTCCTCGGCCGCCTCGACCCGATAAAGCGGCCGTGGCTCTTCGCGGAACTGGCCCGGCATTTCCCATGCGTCGACTTCGTCTTCCTCGGCAAGCCGCATTTCTGCGGGAAAGGCTCGTGGGAACCCTCGTCGCTGCCGGAGAACATCCGGATGTCGGGGCATCTCGACGGGCCGGACAAGATCCGGGTCCTCTCCGCCGCGTGGGTGCTCGTGAACACGTCGATCCACGAGTCGCTGGCCGTGAGTTTCCTCGAGGCGCTCGCCTGCGAGACGCCGTTGCTCGCCTGCGTCGACGGGGCGGGTACGGTCACGGGCCACGGTGTCTTCGCCGGTCGCCACGACGGCGACGGCCTCGAGGCGATCCCGTCGCTCGTCGCGGGCCTCTCCCGGCTGCTCGACGACGGCGAGTTCCGCACCCGACTGGGGCGCGAGGGACGACTCTGGGTCGGCGAGACGCACCAGCCGGCGAGATTCGGGCGCGAGTTCGGTCGGCTCTGCGCGACGGCCGGGAACCCGCGTCGGAACCGCGCCGAGGGCTGACCCGATCGCCCGGACGCCGCGGACCGCCCCGAAAGCAGGGCCGGACGCACGGTTCGTGACGACCCCGCCCTGAAACATTACCTTGGCGGTTCGCGATGCCCGGTGCCAATGACACGATCCCCCCCTCCCCCGGCGACCCGCCGCCCGAGCCGCCCATGCCCCTGTGCGACGTCGGCGGCGAGCGGCGCGGCGACCGCATCGGGCCCTACACCCTGCTCGCGAAGATCGGCGAGGGCGGCTTCGGCGTCGTCTGGCTCGCCGAGCGGCGCGAGCCCATGGTCCAGCGGGTCGCCCTAAAGGTAATCAAGCCCGGCATGGACTCGAAGACCGTCATCGCCCGCTTCGAGCAGGAACGCCAGGCCCTTGCCGTCATGGACCACCCCAACGTCGCCCGCGTCCTCGACGGCGGCGTCACCCCGGGCGGCCTTCCCTACTTCGTCATGGAGCTCGTCAAGGGCGAGCCCATCACCGCCTTCGCCGACCGCCACCGCCTCACCATGCGGCAGCGGCTCGCTCTCTTCGTCCCGGTCTGCGAGGCCGTGCAGCACGCCCATTCGAAGGGCATCATCCATCGCGACCTCAAGCCCTCGAACATTCTCGTCGTCCCGGTCGGCGACGCCGATGCCCGCGACGCCGCCTCCGTCGACGGCATGCTCGTCAAGGTGATCGACTTCGGCGTCGCGAAGGCCATCAGCCGCACCCTGACCGAGCGCTCGTTCTTCACCGAACGCGGGATGCTCATCGGCACCCCCGCCTACATGTCGCCCGAGCAGGCCGAGATGGGGGCGACCGACATCGACACCCGCAGCGACGTCTACTCGCTCGGGGTGGTCCTGTACGAGATGCTCAGCGGCACCCTGCCCTTCGACCCGAGGAGCCTTCGCGACGCGGCCTACGACGAGATCCAGCGGATCATCCGCGAGGTCGACCCCCCGCGGCCGAGCACCAAGCTCAGCACCGCCGACGACCCCACCGGCACCGCGATCGCCCGGGCCCGGCAGGCCGAACGCGAGCGGCTCGCTGGCGAGCTGCGCCGCGAGCTCGAGTGGATCCCGATGAAGGCGCTGCGGAAGGACCGCCGCGAGCGCTACGCGACAGCGCACGACCTGGCCGAGGACGTGCGGCGCTATCTCAAGGGCGACCCGCTCGTCGCGGGCCCGGAGAGCACGGCGTACCGGCTGCGGAAACTGTTGAGGCGGCACCGCGGGCCGGCGGCGGCGGCGGCGGCGGTGGTGATCGCCCTGGTGATCGGTCTGGCGGGGACGTGGACGCAGGCGGTACGGGCGGAGAGGGAGCGGCGGGAGGCCATGACGGCACGACGGGAAGCATTCCGATATCGGGATCAAGCTGAGCGAGATCGAAAGGAGGCGGTACGCGAGCGGGACTCGGCGGAAGCGGCGAAGACCCGTACCGAAGAGCTCGTCGCGCATCTCTCGGCCAGTCAGGCCTTGGAGGCCGCCCTCCGATCGGATCGATCCGCCGTCGACCGCGAACTCTCGATCCTCTCGGAACTCAAACGCCTCGATCGCTTCGATGTCCGACTGGCCGGGGCCATGACCGAACCCGAGTGTTTCCAGATGGTATCGGGCCGTCGACCCGGTACGGACGCCCTCACCGTATTCCCGCTTTGCGTGGCGGAAGCGGCCAATCGCGTTCCGCTGAATCTCCTGTACGACGTGGAACATCGCGAGTTTCGACTCGTGGACCTTTCGACGCGACAGGCGATCTCGACCTTCGCCTGGGAACTCGAGCACCTGGCGCTGGGTGACGTCGGAACCGGCATCGAGATGAACCCAGACGGCACCCGGGCCGCCGCGGCACTGCGTGATCATGGGATCCAGTTGCTCCGCCTTCCGGACGGAAGGCCCATTGGGCAACCGCTGCGCGGCCACTCGAGCGTCGTACGCATGCTTGCCTTCAGCGAGGACGGTCGGAAGCTCGCCAGCGTCGCTGACGACGGGTCGGTACGGGCCTGGGATCTCGAGGCCATGATGCCGGAGGGCGAGCCGCTGCAATGCGAGTCCGGAATGGCGGTATCCCCGCGGTTCGCGACCGACGGTGAAAGGCTCGTCGTCACCGAACCCGGCCGGGGCGCGCACGTATGGAACCCGGGTTCCGGAGAACACCTCGAGATCCCGGCATCCGACATCACCTGCGCCGTCTTCACCCCCGACGGATCCAAGGTGGCCATCCTCGGGGTTTCGGACTTGACAGGAACTTTTCGTCTCAACGCCTGGGACCTTTCGCGTCAAGCGATGGCATTCGACTCCGCTTGGTTCAGCGGAACTCCGAACACCCTGACATTCAGCGGATCGGGCCGCTGGCTTGCGGCTGCGACCTACGACGAGGGACCCGTCCAGCTTTTCGACT
>JBEIUL010000513.1:0-1961 GCA_040374395.1 Phycisphaeraceae bacterium | reverse complement strand
GGCGCAGCGCCAGCATGGACGCACCGGCGAGCGCATCCGCCATTTCCGACATGGAGAAGCGCGTCGGGAATCCGGTGCCCGGCGGGTTCCCGGCGTTCGTCTGCCCGTTCTGGGGTTTCGTGCGGCCGTTCTCGCTGCTGCCTTCCGAGATGAGCACCACGCGACCGGGGGTCTACCTCGATCCCGGGCCTCCGCCGATGTACGAGGGCGTCGGCGATGCCGAGTTCCGCGATGCGATGGTCGAGGTGATGCGGTACTCGTCGTGGCTCGATCCGCGCGACGGCGTGACGATCGACATCTCGCCCGGGGCCCTCGGGAACAGCCCGCTCGGCACGAACGACGGGCAGGGTCGCCCGCTCAACCCGTTCACCGGAAAGCCGTACGCGCCGAACGTCGTCCTGCGGGGCGACTTCACCCGCTGCCTCGCCGAGTTCTGGGCCGACGGGCCGAACTCCGAGACGCCGCCCGGGCACTGGAACAGCGTCGCGAACTACGTCTTCGACGCGATGGAATCGCTCGGCCAGCCGCTGCGGTGGCAGGGCGAGGGCGCCGAGCTCACGCCGCTCGAGTGGGACGTGCGGACGTATCTGGCCCTGAACGGCGCGATGCACGACGCGGCGATCGCGGCGTGGGGGATCAAGGGCCACTACGACGGCGTGCGGCCGATCTCGGCGATCCGCCACGTCGCGGGGTACGGCCAGTGCACGGACCCGGCCGGCCCGTCGTACAGCGGGCGCGGTCTTCCGCTCGTGCCCGGCCTGATCGAGGTGATCACCGCGAAGTCGTCCGCGCCCGGCGAGCGCCACGCGGAACTCGCGGGGAACGAGGGCAAGCTCGCGGTCCGCTCGTGGCTCGGGGCGCCCGAGAACCCGCAGACGCAGTTCCTCGGCGTCGACTGGGTGCTCGCGGGCGCTTGGCTTCCGTACCAGCGGCCGACCTTCGTGTCACCGCCCTTCGCCGGCTACGTCTCGGGCCACTCCACCTACAGCCGGGCGGCGGCCGAAGTGCTCACGCATGCGACTGGCACCGAGTACTTCCCGGGCGGCATGGGAACCTTCGTGTGTGAACAGAACCAGTTCCTCGTCTTCGAGGACGGCCCGAGCCAGACGCTCACGCTCCAGTGGGCGACGTACCAGGACGCCGCCGACCAGAGCGGCATGTCGCGGATCTACGGCGGCATCCATCCCCGCTTCGATGACTTCCCGGGCCGCGTGCTCGGCCATGCGGTCGGGAACCGCGCCGCGCTGAAGGCCGAGTCGTACTTCCCGCCCGAGGTAACGCCGTGTCCGGCCGACCTCGACGGCGACGGGAGCGTCGCGAGCTCGGACCTCACCGTGCTGCTCGCCGCGTGGGGGCCGTGCGGGAAGGCGTGCGAGGCGGATCTCGACGGCGACCGACAGGTGGCCGCGAGTGACCTCGCCACGCTGCTGGCGGCTTGGGGTAAGTGTTCCTGAGGAAGGGACTTCCGTTGCGGCTCGGGCCCTCGAACGGGGCGTTGACGTCGGGCGGACGCCGGGGCGCCCAGGAGGTTGTCCCCGAAGCTCTGGTAGCCCTTTCCGCTATGGTTGGGCTCCTCCTGGAGACCGTCCGTCGCGGGACTCCGGCGTGCGTCGCGACGCGACGCGAGGGCGAGAGAGTTCCAAGTGGGTCAGCTCAGGTCGATTCTGGAGAAAGGTCGGCGACTCGCCTCGGGGCTTCCGCCCGCGGGATGGCGGGTCCTTCCGGCGCGTCGCCGCTGCGTGCGGAGCGTGCTCTACCACCACGTCGGCACCGACCTGCCGTGTACCGCGCGGCTCGGGGTGTCGATCTCGCCCGAGTCGTTCGAGCGTCACGTCAAGCTGCTCGTCCGCGAGTACCAGCCGGTCTCGCTCCGGCAGGTCATCGATGGCGACCTGCCCGAGCGCCCGCTGCTTTTCACGTTCGATGATTGCTATCGCTCGGTGCTCGATGTCGCGGCCCCG
>JBEIUL010000520.1:0-1899 GCA_040374395.1 Phycisphaeraceae bacterium | reverse complement strand
GCGAAGCCGCGACCGGTCGACATGGGTGTAGATCTGGGTGGTGCCGATGTCGGCGTGCCCGAGCAGTTCCTGCACGACGCGGAGATCGGCGCCGCCGCGCACGAGATGCGTCGCGAACGAGTGCCGCAGCGTGTGAGGATGGACGTCACGCAGGCCGGCGATCTCGGCGTACTTCTTCACGATCTGCCACACCGCGACCCGCTCGAGCGGACGGCCGGTGTGCGACAGGAAGAGCTTGAACTGGTCGCGGCCGTCCTTGAAGCGGGCCAGGTGCGGCCGGAACTCGGCGAGGTATTGCCGGATGAGCTCCTGGGCCGGCGTGCCGATCGGGACGACCCGCTGCTTCGAGCCCTTGCCGGTCACCGTCAGCATGCAGAGCGTGTCGTGGTACTCGTTGACCTTCAGCGTGCCGACCTCGCTCGCCCGCAGGCCCGCGGCCCACATGAGCTCGAGCATCGCGCGGTCGCGCAGCCAGAGCGTTCCGTGCTCGGGCGACGGGGCGAGGACAAGGGCCTTCATCTGATTCGGACTGAGCACGCCAGGCAGGCGTTTCCACGTCGTCGGTCGCTCGGCGAGCCGCGAGGGGTCGTGCGGGATGCGCTTGTTGGCATGCAGGTAGCGAAAGTAGACGCGGACCGTGGCGAAGTGCCGCGTGATGGTCGTCGGCTCGAGGCCGCGGTCGCGGTGCAGGTACCGGAAGTGGGCGGCGACGTGCTCGGGCGTGACGGCGTGCGGGCCGGCGAGGCCGAGCGAGTCGAGGTGTGCCGCGAGGTCGCGCAGGTCGCGACCGTAGGCCTCGAGCGTGGCGGGGCTGAGGCCCGCCTCGACCTTGAGGTACGAGAGGAACTCGCGGAACGACGGCGCGAAGGGCGAGGGCGGGGCGTCCTCGCGCGAGGCGGCGGCGGGCTTTCTCCGATCGGGCGCGGCGGGCATGGCGTCGGTTCATCGGCGGTCGGACGGGTTCGCGAGCAGCGGCCGGCGAGCGCGGAGGTTGCGCGTCGTCGCGCGGATCCCGCCGAGGTCCGAGAGCGCGCGGGACGAGCTCGGGCTTGCCGAAGCGGCGCGGCGTTCCCGGTCGATAGGCGGGAACCATGCGAGGTCTTCCCCACCGATCGGCCTGGCTGTTCGCCCTCGCGCTCTCGTCGGCGGCCATCGCCGACTCGATCACGCTGCGGCCGAAGGTCGAGGTTCCCGCCGACGTGACGAAGGTTCGCCTGCGCGACGTCGCGACGCTCGACGGCGCTGAGGCGACGCGGTTCGCCGACCTCGTGGTCGCGCCCGCTCCGAGCGGCGGTCGGCCACGGATCGTGAATCCGCACGAGGTGCGAAGTCGGCTCGATGCGGCGGGCATCCGGTGGGATCTGGTGGATTTCAACGGCGGACGGGTGTTCGTGCAGTTCGAGGCGTCGGATCAGGCGAAGACCGAGGTTCCGCAGGCGGTGCGGTCGGGAACCGGGCCGGAGCCCAAGCAGCCGGCGGCGGCGTTGCCGCCCACCGAAGCCACGCCGGTCGCGAATCCGGCGCCGGTCGCCGAGCCGGTTCCGCCCGCGGTCGTGACGCCCCCGCCTCCGCCGGCGCCTGCCGTGGCGGTAATCCAGGCGAACGATCGGGTGACGGTGTCGCGCGAGCTCGGGTCGATCGCGATTCCGCTGACGGCGGTGGCGATCGAGGCGGGCTCGCCGGGTCAGGCGATTCGGCTGCAGTACGTCGACCGTCGCGGCCGCCGCGATCCGCGGACTTTCACGGCCGTGGTGACGGGCGCGGGGACGGCGATGATTTCCGACACGACACCCTGACGGTCACCGGGGTGGGGGGGGGCGGCCCGCCCCCGGGTGTAACCCCGGCCAGTGCAGGGGTGGGCGCGACAGGAAAGCGCACCACCGGGAGCCGCCGGGGGGG
>JBEIUL010000195.1:0-5217 GCA_040374395.1 Phycisphaeraceae bacterium | reverse complement strand
GGCAGCATCAGGTCGAGCACCACGAGGTCGGGCTTCTGCCGGCGGATCAGGTCGAGGGCGAGGCGGCCGCTCGGGATCACCCGGGCGGCGAAGCCCTCACGCTCGACGTGGAACTGGATGAGTTCCGCGATCTCCAGCTCGTCCTCGACGATCAGCACGTCGGCTCGCTTCATGTCGCTCCTGCCTTCCGAGGCGGCGGTCCGGCGAGAAGGGCCGGGCTCGCCCGTTCGGGGAGAGGGGACGCTAGCGGTCGGGCGTGGGGGTTCCTTGCGCACGGGGTCAAGGAAGTGTAAAGACCCTGCGCTCGACCTGCGAAGGCCATTTCGCCTCCGACGGCGGGTCTGATCACTGCGGACGAGGCGGCGGACGAGGCTGCGGTCGCAGGGCCGAGACCGCGGGCGGTGGCGAGGGAGGATCGGCCCGCAGCGAGGCCGGCGGCGGTGCGTCGAGTTCGAGCGTCGGTCGTCCGTCACGGCGGCCCGCGAGACGACCGCCCGCGAACAGGATGTCGAGGCCCCGGTCGGCCGTCGCGGCGTCGCGCGGCGACTCGGTGCCGTCGGCACGGAGGCGGATCACGCGGCCGTCCGCATCGACGAGCGAGAGCGACGTCCAGGGCCCGGGCGCGACGCGAACGCCCGACGCGTCGGCGGGGATCGCGAAGGTGCCGTCGGTCGCGGCGTCGACGGGTGTCCACGCGTGGCGGCCGCGCTCGAGGAGGGAGGGATTCCGCCACTCGACATGGGCCCGCGGGCCCGAATGCACCTGGAACGCGAGCAGACCCTCGACCGACTTCGCGTCGAGCCAGTCGGAGCACGCCACGCCGTTCACCCAGGTGCGGATCCGCGGTCCGTCGCACTCGATGCGGTACCGGTTCCACGCGCCGACGATGAACGCCTTCCGGGCCTCCTCGCGGCCCTCGAGCGGATGCATCCAGCCGCGGTCGCCCTCGTCGTAGATGCCGCCCGACCACGCCCGCGGCGTCGGGTCGATCTCGACCTGCGGCCCGCGGACGCGGCCGTCCTCGACGCGGCTGCGGACCTGGATGCCCGAGTTGGTCCCGGGCTCGATCCGCACCTCGACCTCGAGCGTGAAGTCGCCGAGCGGACGAGGGCTGGTCAGGAAGGAGTTCGCGGCGAGGTTCTCGCCGAGGCCGTCGAGGGTCGCCGTCGCGTCGGTGCCGGAGATCGTGAACGCCGCGGGCGAGCCCTCTCGCTTCCAGCCGTCGAACGGCATCGCGGTGAAGAGCGGAACGGGCTCGGCGGGCGGGGCCGCGACGAGCGCGAGCGTCGCGATCGCGAGCGCCGTCCGCATCAGGTTCCCCACGCCGCGAGAAGGGCGGAGAGATCGGCGGGGCCGACGGTGCCGTCGCCCGAGAGGTCGCCGGGGCCGGGCGTTCCCCACGCGGCGAGCAGGGCGGAAAGGTCAGCGGGCCCGACCGAGCCGTCGCCGTTCAGGTCGGCGGGGTTCGTCGGCACGTCGCCCTGCACGACGATGCAAAGCGCCGCGCCGCCGCCGCCCGGCTGCCAGGTCTCGGGAGTCGTCGAGCTCGTGAACGCGTTGAAGCTGTTGCCGCTTGCGGCGAAGTTCCAGACCGGGTTGACGCCGTTCGGGGCGGAACTGCGGGCGACGACCCAGTAACGGGTGCCGGCCTGCAGGATCGGCCGCGCCTTCGAGTCACGCCAGTGCTGGACGGGGTTCCATCCGAGCGTGACGAGCGAGAACTGCCACGACTCGAGCACGGTCGCGGCCGGCACGCTCACGTTGCCCTGCGTCGAGTCGGCGCGAAGCTCGAGCGTCACCGTCGGGTAGGTCGAGCCGGCGTTGCTCATGAACCAGATCCCGATGCGGTCGAGCTCGCGGGTCGCGGTCGGCACGAAGCGGACCGCGACGCTCTGCATCGCCGACACGTCGGCGCCCCACAGTCCGAAGAAGCCGCCGAACGGCCCGCCGGTCTGGTAGACGGTGTCGGCCGAAGCGACGGCCGCGAGCGCGGACACGGCGATCGGTGCGAGCAGGCGGACCGGGGATGCGGGCATGTCGGGCCTCCAGGAACGACCGGGCGGGATTCTCCGCAACGTACTCCCGGAAACCGCTTGCTCCAAGCCGCGACTCTGCGACGATGCGGGATCGATGCCTTCCCGGGTCCTGGACGCTCTCGGCGCACTTCCGCTCGCCCTCTCGATGGGGGCGGCGCCGCCGCCAGCGGCCGTCGAGGCTCCCGCGACCGCGAGCGACGTGGCCGACCGTCCGCCCGGCATGGTCTGGATCCCCGGAGGCACCTTCACGATGGGAAGCAAGCCGGGCCCCGGCGTGCGGCCCGACGAGTCGCCGTCGCACCCGGTCCGCGTCAAGGGCTTCTGGGTCGACCGGACCGAGGTCACCAACCGCCAGTTCGCCGACTTCGTGAAGGCGACCGGCTACGTGACCATTGCCGAGCGACCGGTCGACTGGGAGGAACTCAAGAAGCAGGTCGCGCCGGGCACGCCGAAGCCGCCCGACGAGATGCTCGTGCCCGGCGGGCTCGTCTTCACGATGCCGAAGCCGGGAACGCGGCTCGACCATCCGGCGGGCTGGTGGACATGGGTCGCCGGGGCGAACTGGCGCCACCCGGAAGGCCCCGGCTCGTCGATCGACGATCGCCTCGACCATCCCGTCGTGCAGGTCGCGTGGCTTGACGCCGTCGCCTACGCCGCGTGGGCGGGCAAGCGGCTGCCGACCGAGGCCGAGTGGGAGTTCGCGGCCCGCGGCGGTCTCGACCGGCGGCCGTTCACGTGGGGCGACGAGCCGATCGATGCGACGCGGGCGAACACCTGGCAGGGCCAGTTCCCGGTGCGGAACGACCTCTCCGACGGCTTCGCGAGGACCGCGCCGGTCGGACGGTTCCCGCCGAACGGTTACGGCCTGGTCGACATGGCGGGCAACGTCTGGGAGTGGTGCGAGGACCGCTTCGACTCGTCGATCTACCCCAGGCGGGTCGCCGAAGCGTTACGAGCGTCCGTGCCCGAGGGACAGCCGGCCGTGACCGATCCGCACGGCCCCGACGTCGCCCGCGACCCGCGGAATCCCGACGCCAAGGACTCCCGCGTCCAGAAGGGCGGGTCGTTCCTCTGCAACGCCAGTTACTGCTCGAGCTACCGGCCATCGGCCCGCATGGGCTGTACGCCGGACACCGGCATGTCGCACGTCGGCTTCCGCTGCGTGCAGGACGTGAAAGCGCCGGTTCCGCCCGCGGCGGAGCCGACGCGTCCCGCTTCTCGTTGACGCGCCTCGATCGCGGGATTCGCGATCAGAACGGGATGTCGTCCTCGCTCACCGCGACGTGCGAGCCGCCGCCGCGGTTGCCGCGGGCGGGGGCATCGGAGTCGTTCGAGCGGCTGCGGCCTCCGCCGCTTCCGCCGCCACCGCTCTCGCCGGAGCGGGGCCCGTCGATGAACTGGAAGCCCTCGACGACCACGCGGATCTTCGACTGCTTCTTTCCTTCCTTGTCCTCCCACTGGTCGAGCTTGAGGCGACCCTCGATGAAGACGGGGCGGCCCTTGGAGAGGTACTTCGAGAGGGTCTCGGCGGTCCGGCCCCAGGCCTCGCAGTCGACGAAGGTGGTCTCCTCGCGGTCCTCGCCCTCGGGCGTCCGCCAGCGGCGGTTCACCGCGAGTCCGAGCGTCGCGACCTGCTGGTTGCTCGGCGTGTTCTTGAGCTCGACGTCGCGGGTCAGGTTGCCCATGAGGAAGACCTTGTTGAAGTTCGGCATGGTTTCGCTTTCGGTTGGGGTTGGCTCTCGGTCATCCCTCGCTCGACGCGAGCTCGGGATCGAGGACGGGGCGGATGCTAGCGGCCCGTGGGGCGGCGGCCGGGAAACCCGACTTTTTTCTTGCCGCTTCCGACGGGTTGTCCACCGCTACCCGGCGGGCGTCCGGGCCTGACGGGTTCGGGAACGAAAAGACCCCCGCCTCGGGGCGGGGGTCGGCTTCGGGATCGGGGCTGAGGATCGGGGAACCGATCAGGCCTCGGCCGGGGCCGCCTCGGCGGCCGCGGGCGGGTTGGCCCGCAGGTTGATCTCGTCGGCGAGCTGCTGACGGCCCTCGTGGGCGGCGATCTCCTCGGCCGGGATGTGGTCGGCGCGGGTCACCAACGACCGGAGCAGGCGCTCCGAGAGGCGGCAGTCGCGGTCGATGCCGTCGAGGTTGCGGGCGTCGGACTTGAAGTAGGCGAGGAAGTACACGCCCCGCTTGTTGCCCTTGATGTCGTAGGCGAGGCGGCGCTCGTCCCACTTCTTCAGGGCGATGATGTCGGCCTTGTTGCGGTTCATGATCTCGACGATGTGGTCGAGGGCCGACTGGAGGTCGGCGCTGGCCGACTGCGGGAAGAGGAAGAGGGCCTCGTAGGTGTTGATGCGGATTTCGCTCATGGTTGGTCTCGTGTTCCGGGGTGGTTCGTGGTCTGGATGGTTCGTGGTGGTGGAGGCGATTCGCTCAGGCCGACTCCCGCCCCGGACCGGCCGCCGCGGGGGGCGCCGACCGGTTGAAGCGGTTCATCGCGGTCTCGAGTCCCGACTCAAGCCAGCAGAGGGTCGCCTTGACGGCGTCCTCGAGACCGGCCTCGACGGCCGGCTGCTGGTCGGGGCGGAACTTGCCCAGGACGTAGTCCTTCTGCGGGACGCGGCCCGGGGCATCGATGCCGATTCGGAGGCGGGGGTACCGGTCCGATCCGAGGGCCCGTTCGATGTCGGCGAGCCCGTTGTGCCCGCCGGGCGACCCGTCCGGCCGGATGCGGATCGCTCCGCACGGCAGGGCGAGGTCGTCGACGAGCACCAGCAGGTCGCGCGACGCGTCGAGCTTGTGGAACCGGACCGCCTCGCCGACCGACTGGCCGGAGCGGTTCATGAAGGTGAGGGGCTTGAGGAGGAGCACCCGTTCCGACCCGACCGTCGCCTCGAGGCACGCCCCGCCGAAGCGGGCCCGGGCCATCGAGGCGGTCGAGGCCGACGGGTCGACGGTCCGGCGCGCCAGGCGATCGATCGCCTCGAACCCGACGTTGTGCCGGGTGCGGTCGTATTCGATGCCTGGGTTGCCGAGACCGACGACGATCTTCACGGGTGGCTCCTCGCGGGCGATCAGCCCTTGTCCTTGCCATCCTTCGCCGGGGCCGCGGCGGCGTCCTTCTTCTCGCCGGCGACCGCGGGAGCGGCGCCCTCGGCCGGGACGGCGGCGGCCTCACCGG
>JBEIUL010000425.1:0-2549 GCA_040374395.1 Phycisphaeraceae bacterium | reverse complement strand
CGCATCCTGAACGTGCCGTTCGCGATCGGCGACGCCACCACGCTCACCGAGGCCGGCTACGTCGGCGAGGACGTCGAGAACCTGCTGCTCAAGCTGCTGCAGGCGGCCGACTTCGACCTCGAGAGCGCGCAGCGCGGCATCATCTACATCGACGAGATCGACAAGATCGGCAAGACCAGCCAGAACGTCTCGATCACCCGCGACGTGAGCGGCGAGGGCGTGCAGCAGTCGCTGCTGAAGATGCTCGAGGGCACCGTCGCGAACGTGCCCCCGCAGGGCGGCCGGAAGCACCCCGAGCAGCAGTACATCCAGCTCGACACCACGCACGTCCTCTTCATCTGCGGCGGCTCGTTCGTCGGGATCGAGGAGATCATCCGCCGCCGACTCGGCAAGCGTCGCATCGGCTTCTCAAGCGAGCCCGTCATCGGCGGCGCCGCCGAGCGGAAGGCCGAGGAGGACGCGAAGGCCCTCGCCCAGATCTCGCCCGAGGACGTGCTCGAGTTCGGCCTCATTCCCGAGCTCGTCGGCCGCCTTCCGATCCTCTGTCCGCTCATGCCGCTGACGCTCGACGCGATGATCTCGATCCTGACCGAGCCGAAGAACGCGCTGATCCGGCAGTACCAGCACCTCTTCGCCCTCGAGGGGGCCGGCCTCGAGTTCACCCGCGACGGGCTCGAGCTGATCGCCCGCCGCGGCCTCGAGCGGAAGACCGGCGCCCGCGCCCTCCGCGCGGTCCTCGACGAGATCATGATCGATCTCATGTACCAGTTGCCCGAACTCGACAACACCGGGGTGACCTACGTCCTCGACGCCGACGCGATCCTCGAGCGGAGGCCGCTCGGGCAGATCCGCCGGCTCGCGAAGGAATCGGCCTGAGGCGCGGAAGCACGCGGCGGCGGGAGGTCACGCGGTCGGAAGACCGGTGCGGGCAACGACGGCCCCTCGGTCGCCCCGGACCCGCGTGAAGGACTCGACGAGGCATGGCCTCGTCGTTCCGGGCGGTGGGCCCGCAACCTTCATCGACTTCGTTCCCGCCCGGGTCCTTCCGGGCGGCGGCGGTACCCTTCCCACCGTGACCGCAGATCCCCGCGACCTCGAAACCCGCTACGCCGCCGCCGCCACGGAGGTCTCCTCGCTGCCGGTCGATGCCGACCCGTCGGCCCGACGACTGGCCGTGGTCCGTGCGATCTGGCGTCACCTCGCCCCGACCGGGGTCTCGTGGGTCGGGTTCTACGTGGCCCAGGCGGGCAACCCCGTGACCGAACTCCTCCTCGACTGCCGCGAGCCGAAGCCCGCCTGCTCGCCCATCGGGATGCATGGGGTCTGCGGACAGTCGTTCCTCGGCCGGACCGTCCGGATTGTCGAGGACACCCGCGACCTCGGGGCCGCCTACGTTGCCTGCGACCCGCGGGACCGGTCCGAAATCGTGCTTCCGATCGCGTTCGCGGACGGCCTCCCCGCTGGAAGTCCGACCGGGGTCCTCGACCTCGACAGCCACGATCCGGGCCGGTTCGGCCCGGCCGACGAGCGTGGGCTCCGGGCGGTCCTCGAGGCGGCGGGAATCCGGGTGGCGACCGGTTCCTGACCCGTTGCGGCGGGGAAAGCCCTCGCTATACTCCCCGATTCCCCCAAAAGAGGCCGGATCCCGGCCGGAGTCTCCCCATGCCCCGCGTCTGCCATTTCACCGGCGCCAAGACCAAGTCCGGCAACGTCGTCAAGTACCGCGGCAAGGCCAAGTACCTCGGCGGCGTCGGCATCAAGACCACGTCCCGCAAGAAGCGGCGGTTCATGCCGAACCTGCAGAACGTCACCACGATGATCGACGGCACCCCGACGCGGGTGAAGGCGAGCACGCGGGCGATCCGGATGGGCCTCATCGAGAAGCCGATCCGCCGCAAGTACGCGTACACCCGTCGGAAGGCCGCCGGCGAGGCCGTCTGACGGTCCGCTTGCCCCTGATCCGCAGGGGCGAGGCACCTGAACCGCGGGAAGTTCCCATTCCGACGGTCGATTTTCGGGAAACTCCCGGGTCGCGTTTGACGGGATCTTGACCCGGCCTATTCTCTCCACCGACCGCTGACCACCTCACCCCGTCTCCGGATTCCCGGGCCGGGCCTCCTCCCCCGAAAAGGTCACGGCCACCCGTCGGTCCCCGGACCGCGGTCCATCCCAATACGTGCGTGCCGGCAGATCCGGCGACATCCAGTTCCCCGCTCCGGTCCCCTCGCGACGAGGTCGTCGCGCAAGGTCCGCGGCGGAGGGCCTGATGCGTGCCCGTGTTGCGTCGATCGGTCCTCTTCCATCCCGAAGGTCCCCGTCCGAATGTCCGGAACGTCGTCCCTGTCCGACCGCGATCGCGTCCTCGACGCGACCGATCTCGCCGCATTGATCGGCGAGCACCTCGCGCTGCGCCCGAAGGGCCGCGAGATGGTCGGGCTCTGCCCGTTCCACGACGATCGCTCGCCGTCGCTGGCGGTCGTCACGCACAAGGGGAACGGCTTCTACAAGTGCTTCGCGTGCGGCGCGAGCGGGAACGCCATCGACTTCGT
>JBEIUL010000013.1:0-15546 GCA_040374395.1 Phycisphaeraceae bacterium | reverse complement strand
TGCCCATGACGCGCACTGCCAAATCGCTGATCGCCGAAGTAGTTCGCAACCAGCAGAGTCTCGGCTTCGGTCTGCGAAACCGGGCTTCGGGGCCTTGATCGGCGTGCCGATCGGCCGCTTCCCGGGGCTGCCGGGACCGCCGCCGCCGCCGGGCGTCGGGCCCATCGGGCCGGTGGTGCTCTCGCCGTCGCTGGTGTCGGTGGTGTAGTCGGTCTTCGGCGGCTTGATGATCTCGTCGGGCATCTGGGCGATCTCGATGTCCTTCGCGAGGATCCCGAGCCACGCGTTGATCCAGTCGTCGCCGGAGAGGAGATCCATCACGCCCGGGGGGCAGGCGATGGCGTCGAACTCGGCCGACGGGCCCGAGACCTTGTACTCCCAGAGCTGCGGCTGGAACGTGTCGCCGACGTGGAAGACCGCGAGCGTGCAGGTGCCCTTGTCGTTGCCCTTGCCGGTGCGGACGTCGATGCGGGTGATCGCATCGACGGTCTTCTTCCAATCGCCGCTCGAGACGAGGGCGTCGAGCTCGAACTGGTCGGGGGTCGAAAGCATCGACTTCAGCCGGTCGGCGTCGCCGCGGGCGAACGCGTCGTAGAAGCCGAGGACCGCGATCCGCTCGGCGTCGGTCGCCGGGGCCTTGTCCTCGGGCAGGCGGACCTTCGGGTCGATGCCGAGCTTCGCCATCAGTTCGGTGATGGGCGTGAGGGCCGGCGGCGGCGGGGGCGGCGGGGGCGGGGGCGGGGCGACGACGACCGGCGGCGGCTCTTCCTCGGCGCAGCCGGGCAGCGAGATGAGCGACGTCGCCGTGAGGGCGAGGCCGGCGAGCGGGAGCAGCCCGCGACGGAAATCAGCTCGGTTGGTCATTCGAGGTCACCTCGGCGGAGCGGTCGATGCGCCGGAACAGGCCCTTGAGCACCGAGCCCGGCGCGAGCTCGATGAACTTGGTCGCCTCCCGACCCTTCGCCCAGGCGACGAGTTCGGAGCAGGACTGGCTCCATCGTACCGGGTTCACGAGCTGGTCGACGAGGAGTTTCTTCAGCAGTTTCGGGTTCTCCCGCTCGTGGGGACGGGCGGTCACATTGCTCCAGACGTCGCAGCGAAGGGGATGGAAGGTCACCCCGTCGAGGGCGGCGGCCAGGCCCTCGGCGGCGGGGGCCATCAGCGGGCTGTGGAAGGCCCCGGCGACCTGCAGGGCGGTAGCCCGCAGGCCCAGCTCGCCCGCGATCTCGACGGCCTTCGCGCACGCCGCGGCCGAGCCGCTCAGGACGATCTGGCCGGGGGCGTTGAAGTTGGCGGACACGAGGACCTCGCCACTGCCGCACGCCGCCAGGGTCCGCGAACACGCCTCGGCGGCCTGGGCCTCGTCGGCCCCGATCAGGGCGACCATGCCGCCCTTCGAGCTTTCCGCCGCCTGCTGCATGAGCCGGCCGCGGGTGGCGACGAGGCGGAGGCCATCCTCGAACGAGAACGCGCCCGCAAGGTGAAGGGCGGTGTACTCGCCCAGCGACAGGCCCGCCGCGGCGACCGGGTCGGGCATGCCGCGTTCGGCGAGGACCCGGGCGCAGGCGATGCCGCAGGTGTACAGGGCCGGCTGGCTGACGTCGGTGCGGTTGAGCGTCTCGGCAGGGCCGTTGAAGCAAAGCTCGGAGAGTTTCGCCCCGCCGGGAAGCGAGAGCGTGCGGTCGGCGGCCTCGAAGACGGCGCGGGCCGCCGGCGATGCCTCGAACCAACCCTTGCCCATGCCGACGGCCTGGGCGCCTTGTCCGGGACAGAGGAAGACCGGGTTCATGGGGATCCTCGGGGGGAGAGATCGGGACGGGCGGCCGCGGCCGCTCAGAAGTTCCAGACGTTCGCCGCCCAGGTGAGCCCGCCGCCGAAGGCGACCATGATCACGGGCTTGCCGGGCGGGAACCGGCCCGCGCGGCGGGCCTGGTCGAGGCACAGGCCGACCGACCCGGCCGAGCTGTTGCCGAAGCGGTCGATGTTCACGTAGATCTGGTCCTCGCGGAACCCGATCTTCTCGCGGGCGGCCTCGATGATCCGCAGGTTCGACTGGTGGCAGACCACCTGGCCGACGTCCTCGGCCTTCAGGCCGGTCTTCGCCATCGCTTCCTCGATGACCTCGCGGAAACGCGTGACCGCGAACTTGAAGACCTCGCGGCCGTTCATCCGCAGGTAACCGAGGCGGATCGGGTTGTCGCGGTCGTCGGCGGGGACGTCCTGCTCGCGGCGGGGGATGTAGAGGGCGTGGCCGCCGATGCCGTCGGCGCCCATCGACGAGTAGACGGCGCCCTTCGACGCGTCGGGGTCGGCCCGCAGGATCGCCGCGCCGGCCGCGTCGCCGAAGAGGATCGACACGGTCCGTTCGGTGAAGTCGACCGCGGTGCTCATCGCGTCGCAGCCGACCACGCCGACGGTGCGGAAGCGGCCGCTGCGGACGAGCGTCTCGGCCACGTTCAGCGAGTAGACGAAGCCGCTGCACGCCGCCACCACGTCGAAGGCCGCGGCGGGGGCCGCATCGAGGGCGGCGCTGATGCGGCAGGCGGTCGACGGGCACGTCATCTCCATCGTGCACGTGCCGCAGATGATGAGGTCGAGTTCCTTCGGCGAGACCTTCGCGTCGTCGAGGGCGGCCTTGAGCGCGTCGCGGGAGAGCGTGAACGTGCCCTCGCAGGTCGGGTCGCAGATCCGCCGCTCGCGGATGCCGGTCCGCTGGACGATCCACTCGTCCGACGTGTCCATCATCTTCGCGAGATCGTCGTTCGTGAGAATGCGATCGGGCACCTTCGAACCGGTGCCGAGCATCCGGACGCCGAGCCCGCCGGGACAGTCGATGGGACGCGTGAAGACCGGGGCGGTCATGCGGGAATCATCTGCTCGAGCTTGCCGAGGCGGGTGGCGATCGCGTCGTTGAGCCGCAGCTCGACGGCCTGGCGGGCGCGGAGCACGGCGTTCATGATCGTGCGGGCCTCGCTCGAGCCGTGCGAGATGAGGCAGACGCCGTTCACGCCGAGGAGCGGGGCGCCGCCGTACTCGTGGTAATCGTGCTTGGCGTAAAGGCTCTTGACCACCGGCTCGAGCCGCACCGTGAGCTCGGGATCGATCTCGAACACCTCGCGGGCGAGGGCCTTGAAGATGCCCGACGAGAGGCCCTCGGCGAGCTTGAGCATCACGTTGCCGACCACGCCGTCGGTGATGACCACGTCGGCCTCGCCGTTGAAGACGCCGCGGCCCTCGACGTAGCCGGTGAAATTCAGGTTTTCCGCCCGCCGGAGGAGGTCGCGGGCCTCCTTCATCTCGGCGGTGCCCTTGGCCTCCTCGCCGCCCACGTTCATGAGGGCGACGCGGGGGTTCTCGATGCCGAGGATGCAGCGGGCGTAGACGTCGCCCATCACGCCGTACTGGGCGAGGTGGTGGGGCTTGGGCTCGATGTTCGCGCCGACGTCGATGAGGACGACCGGGCCGGCGAAGGTCGGCACGGTGACCGCGATGCCGGGGCGGTGCACGTTCTCGAGCCGCCGCATGAACATCTGGGCGGCCGCGACGCAGGCGCCGGTGTTCCCGGCCGAGATCCACGCGTCGCAGCGGTTCGGTTCCTTCGGCCCCGAGATCCTCGCGCAGACGTTGATCGAGGAATCGCGCTTGACGCGGACCGCCTCGACCGGCGACTCGTCCATCCCGATCGTCTCGGAGGCGTGCACGATCTCGACGCGAGGGTCCTTGAACCCCCGCTCGGCGAGCATGTCTTCGATGACCGCGCGATCGCCAACGAGCACCACTCGGTCGTCCGCGGGAAGCCGCGGGACCGCCTGAAGGGCGCCCTTGAGGATTTCGTCCGGGGCGTGGTCACCGCCCATGACGTCGACGGCGATCCGCATGGATCACTCGCCCGACGGCTCGGAGCGGGAGTTGTCCTTGACCTGGAGGCCGGGACGCACGTAGCCGCACGAGGCGCAGGCTGCGTGGGGACGCTTGGCGCCGCCGCAGTTGGGGCAAAGCGTGGTGTGCGTCGGCTTGAGGGCCTGGTGGGCCCGACGGCGACGGGTCCGGCCGGGGGAAGTGCGGAAGGCGGGATTCATGGTTCGGTCCTGGGGCTGGCCCCTGATGCATGCCTCGGAGGGGGTGCCTCTTCGGCGGTCGTCCGCCATCCGCGGGCCTCGGTTCGGGTACGCCGATCGGGGTGCGGGGACGGATCGCGGAGGAGGCGGTGAGGCCGCTCGCGCGAACGGGGTACTCTACGGAAGCGGCCCGGCATGTCAAGATTCGCGGCAGCGTGCTGCCTGTCCACCGTGACGCGCCAACGCCCGGTAACACGAGAGGAATCGATCCGTGAGCATCGCAGGAACGTTCGAGCTCTACGCCGACGGGGCGTGTTCGGGAAACCCGGGTCCGGGCGGGTGGGGGGCGATCGTGCGGACGCCGGATGGCGAAGAGATTGAACTTTCGGGCGGCGACGGCCAGACCACGAACAACCGCATGGAACTGATGTCGGTGATCGAAGGCCTGCGGCGGATCCCCGAGGGTTCGTCCGTGCGGCTCGTCTCGGACAGCGAGTACGTGGTGAAGGGCCTTCGCGAATGGCTCGACGGCTGGATCGCCCGCGGCTGGAAGAAGGCCGACAAGAAGCCGGTGCTCAACCGGGACCTGTGGGAGGTGCTGGCCGGCCTGCGGAAGTCGCACCGGATCGCACCGGAGTGGATCCGCGGGCACAACGGCCATCACTTCAACGAGCGGTGCGATCGCATGGCCGTCGATGCGATCAAGCGAATGGCCGCGTCAAGCCGTAGGTGATGCTTACCGGACTTTGGTCCGGTTCCGCGCTCCAGCCTGTCCAGACTCCAGCCTGTCCAATTCCTCCCAGTCCATCGCCGGATCCGTTGCGGCTTCCGGCTTCGTTCGGTATGGTTCTCGGTTCGCGCCGCGGATCCCCGTGATCTCGACGCGTTCCTCCCTCCGCTTTCCCGCGCGGTCCGGGCGTCCCGGATCGCTTCTCCTTCCGACCGTCTCTTTCGCAGGTTCCGGCGCACGTCCGGCAGAGTCCGATGCCCACCATCAACCAGCTCGTCCGCCGTCCGCGGGTCGTCCAGAAGTCGAAGTCGAAGGTCAACGACCTCGCGGCGTGCCCCCAGAAGCGCGGCGTCTGCCTGCTCGTCCGCACCGTGACTCCGAAGAAGCCGAACTCGGCGCTCCGGAAGGTCTGCCGCGTGCGGCTCTCGAACGGCCGCGAGGTCACCGCCTACATCGGCGGCGAGGGCCACAACCTGCAGGAGCACTCGATCGTGCTCGTCCGCGGCGGCCGCGTTCGCGACCTCCCCGGCGTGCGCTACCACGTCGTCCGCGGCACGCTCGACTGCCTCGGCGTCGACGGCCGCAAGAAGGGCCGTTCGCTCTACGGCGTGAAGAAGAAGGCCGCCGCGGCGGCCGGCAAGAAGAAGTAAGACGCGTTTCCACCGCCGCGTCCGGCCCGCGTGGGTCGGACGGCGACGGTTCCAAATCGAACGGGCAAGTAATTGCGGCACGACCCGGGAATGCCCATCTCCCAGCCGCAGTGAACGAGGACGGCATCCGCCGTCGACGAGCCCGAGGAGTCCGACATGGCCCGACGTTTCACCGCCAGCGAAACCCAGCTCCGTCCCGATCCCCGTTTCCAGGACAAGATCCTCTCCCGCTTCATCAACTGCGTGATGCGGGGAGGCGAGAAGGCGACCGCGACCCGCGTGGTCTACGGGGCGCTCGACGAGATCCAGGTCCGCCTCGACAAGGACAAGAACGAGGCGATGCCCCGTACGTCGATCGAGGTCTTCCACAAGGCTCTCGAGAACGTGCGGCCGGCCGTCGAGGTCCGCTCGAAGCGCGTCGGCGGTGCGAACTACCAGGT
Source organism: Phycisphaeraceae bacterium (assembly GCA_040374395.1). Classification (GTDB taxonomy): domain Bacteria; phylum Planctomycetota; class Phycisphaerae; order Phycisphaerales; family SM1A02; genus JBEIUL01. The sequence continues at coordinate 9,668 of JBEIUL010000013.1, read as the reverse complement.
CCCGATGCAGCTGAACCGCCGGCGGCAGCAGTCGCTCGCGTTCCGCTGGATCATCGAGGCCGCCCGCGACGAGAAGGGCAAGCCGATGCACCTGCGGCTCGCGAAGGAACTCTTCGAGGCCTGCCGCGGCGAGGGCAAGGCGGTCATGACCCGCGACAACACCCACAAGATGGCCGACGCGAACAAGGCGTTCGCCCACTTCGCCTGGTGAGTCGCGATCACTGACGGGCCATCCCTGACGAAATGAACCCGCCGGTCCGGTGCTCCCGGGCCGGCGGTTTTCCTTGCCGCTAGGCTCATGCCATGAGCGTCGACCGCCATGCCCGCCAGTCGCGGCTGCCCGAGATCGGGGCAGGAGGGCAGGCGCGGATCCGTGCGGGCTCGGTGCTGGTCGTCGGGTGCGGGGCGCTCGGCAGCGTCGCGGCCGAGATCCTCGCGCGGGCCGGCGTCGGCACGATCACGATCGTCGACCGCGACGTCGTCGAGGCGACGAATCTCCAGCGGCAGTTCCTGTTCGACGAGGCCGACGCGAGGCGCGGCGTGCCGAAGGCCGAGGCGGCGAAGGCGCGGCTCTCGAAGGTCAACTCCGAGGTCCGGATTCGGGCGTTCGTCGACGACCTGACGGCGAGGAACGTCCGGCGGTACCGCGAGGGCGTCGACGTGATCGTCGACGGGCTCGACAACCTCGAGACGAGGTACGTGCTGAACGACGCCGCGGTCGAGGCGGGAACGCCGTACGTGTACGGCGCCGCGGTCGGGACCTGCGGCATGTTCGCGACGATCGTGCCCGGCGTGACGCCGTGCCTGCGGTGCCTGGCTCCGGAGCTCCCGCCGGCGGGCACGGTCGCGACGTGCGAGTCCGCGGGCGTGCTGGCGCCGGCCACCGTCGCGGTCGCGGCGGCCGAGGCGGCCGAGGCGATCAAGCTGCTCGTCGGCGACGTCGCCGCGATTGAGCGCGGACTCGTCGAGATCGACGCCTGGCATGGGCGTCATGTCCGTCGCGACCGGGGCGAGCGGGACCCGGCGTGCGCCGCCTGTGCCCGCCGCGAGTTTCCCGCCCTCTCGGAACGGACTGCGGCCGCCGCGACCCTGTGCGGACAGGATGCGGTGCGGGTTCCGCTGGCCTGCGCCGCCGACCTCGATGCGACGCTCGGGCGGCTCCGGGCGTTCGGTACGTTCGCGCGGCTCGACGGCCGAATCGAGGGTAGTTTCTCGCCGGGCACGGTTTCGGTGGCGGGCCTCACGGTCTTTGCGGACGGGACGGTGACCGTCCGCGGCACGCGGGACACCGAGCTGGCCCGATCGGTGGTGGCCCGTTTCGTGGGAACGTGAGCGGATCCCCCGAAGTCCCGTGCAGCCGAAGGTCGATGCTCCGATACCCTCTTCCTCGTCCGGGCCGGCCGGCCCGTCGGAGTGAACCCATGAAGATCCTCGTCCGCCTCCTCGCCGTCCTCGCCGCCGTGACGCTGTCCCGCGTCGCACCCGCCCAGGGAACCTCGGGGCAGCTGCCCGAGCCGATCTCGACGATCGAGCTCATTCGCCTGCTCGACACCTACGTCCAGCCGAGGCCCGAGCAGTGGGACGCGATCGAGACCCTGCACGACGACTACCGCGACGCGTTCCGCGCCCTCCGCGAGGGTGATATGGAAAAGTTCCTGACCGAGGACATGCGGAAGATGCAGGGCGGCGGGATGCCCTCGAAGGCGCAGCTCGATTCCTACCTCAAGAGGATGGACTCGATCGAGTCGCGGGTGAAGGAGCTCGACGACCGGCTCTTCGACGGCATCGCGGCGGTCCTCGACGAGCGCCAGCAGGCCGAACTGCCGCGGGCCCGCGACGCCCGCGACCGGCGGCGCTCGCGGACGCTCATCAGCATGGCGGGGAACCAGGACGTCGACGTGGGCGAGATCGCCCTCGCGAGCGGATTCACCGCCGAGCAGTTCGCGGCGATCGACCCGACGCTGCGCGACTACGAGCGGCAGCTCACATCGGGCCTGCGGAAGCTGGCCGAGCGGACGCGGCGGATGATGGCCGACGTGATGGACGCGATCGAGAAGGCGGGCCTCTCCGGCCTCAAGGAGGAGGAGATCCAGGCCGATCCCGCGAAGGCCCAGCAGGTGATGCAGGTGGTCCAGCAGGCGTTCGCCGACGCGAGCCAGCGGACGCTCGAGGCGTCGCGGGCGCTTCGGACGCTGAACCGCAAGACGTACGCTTCGATCCGCGGGCAGGTCTCGGGGCTTCCGGCGCACGCGTTCCGTCACCGCTTCCTCGCCTCGGCGTACCCGGAGGTCGGCTCGGACGTCAGCGGCGTCGAGAAGATCCTGCGGTCGGCCCTCGCGTCGCGGAAGACCGAGTCCACGGTCCGCGAGGCGCTGCTGGGGATCTACGACGAGTTCGTGCGGGGCGACGATCCCGCGGTGAGCGAGGGCATGAATCTCGTCGACGGCTTCAACGAGTCGCGGAACATGACCCAGTTCGACCAGGCGGCCTACGAGGCGTTCGGGGCGGCGAGGACGGCGCTGGCGGAGCGGAGGTCGAAGGCGGCGGCCTCGTACATGGCGCGGATCCGCGAGCTGCTCGACGACGAGCGGGTGAGGCAGCTCGACCTCGCGGCGTCGACCTCGGGCAGCCCGTTCGCCCGCGGGTTCGATCCCGACGCGCCTCCCGCGGACGTCGTGATCGAGGCCAAGGATCCGACCTTCAGCGACGTGCCCGGGAGCGATGCGGTTCCCGAGCCGATGGGCGTGGCCGCTGTCGGCTCGCTCGCGAACGGGCTCGGCCTCGAAGCCGGCCCGCGGGCGGTGCTCGAGCAGCTGCACGAGGACTACCTGACGCGATGGGACGCCGAGGTCGGCCCGATCGGCGAGGAGATGTTGCAGGCGCAGGCCGACCAGAACCGGGTCGGCGCCGACGGCAGCGCCACCTTCGACCAGGCTGCGGCGCTGCGGACCGTCGAGGCCAAGCGGCGGATTCGCGAGCGGGCCGAGGCGATCGACGCGGCGTTCCTCGCCGATGCGGCCTCGGGGCTCGGCGACGGGGCGAAGCCCGCGGTCGAGCTCGAGCGGCTCGCCCGCCAGCTGTCGCTCTACGGCGGCACCAGCCTCGACTACATGGGCTTCTCCGGCGCGGTGGAGAGCCCGGTGAACATCGCCCGGTTGGTCGGCTTCGACGGTTCGCTCGACGAGGCGGTGGCCGGGCCGGCGCGGGCCGCGCTCCTCGCGCGGGCGACGGCGCTCGGCGACGCGTACCGCACGTCGTTCCTCCGCAGCCTCGAAATCGAGCGGCAGAACTTCGAGATCCGCTCGGCCTTCGAGCGGGCGATGCGCGATGCGGGCGGGAACGCGCCGCCGGCCGCGGCCCAGGAGATGGGCCGGAAGTGGCAGGAACTCTCCGCCGAGATCGACCGGATCCGCAAGGATCGGGCCACGATCCTCCGGGAGGGCTTCGACGCGATGCTCGCGGCGGCGCCCGAGGCGTCGCGCGAGCGGCTCCAGCTTGCGTTCGACCGGGCGGCGTACCCCTCGGTCTTCCGCGACCCGCGGTCGGCCCTGCCGCTCATCGAGCGGGCCGAGGCGTTCGACGACCTCGACGCGACCCAGCGCGAGCGCCTGTCGGACCTCAAGGCGAAGTACTCGCGCGACTACTTCGACGCGTGCCGCCGGATGACCCCGAAGGGCTCGAGCCTCGAGCAGGCGCCGAAGGCCCGATTCGAGGCGTACATGGCCCTCGAGAACGACCGGGCCAAGGTGCGGTTCGAGCGCGACGAGCGCAGCGTGCGGGCGGTGAGCCAGCTGAAGCGGATCCTGACCCCCGAGCAGGTCGCGCGGATCCCGGGTCTCGCCGGCTACGTCGACCGGCTGCGCGACTCCGACGGCGCGCTGCCCGGGATGGCGGCGCCGATGGCGGAGTGACGACGGGGCCCCGCGTTCCTGCATTCATTCGCGTCGGGCAAGCCCGAAGCTCCCGCAACCCCGTCTATCCTGTCCGTCCCATGGGACTCTTCTCCACCGTCGTCCTTCCCGGCGCCGAGCTCAGCCTCGGGTATGCCTCCGAACTCTGCAAGTCCATCCCGGCGGACGTCTTCAACAAGATGCCGTCGAAGGACTTCAACAGCCCGGCCTTCAACATCGGGCATCTCGCGACCTACCCGAACAACGTGCTCGGCATGATCGGCCGGGGCGACCTCGTGAAGCCGCTGCCGTTCAGCGCCGACCTGTTCAAGCAGGGGGCCTCGTGCGTCGACCAGCCCGGGCTGTACCCGTCGAAGGACGTCCTCATGTCGAGCTTCGACGAGGGCTATCGCCGCGTGATCGACGCGGTACGCGGCTGCGATGACTCGGTCTTCGAGCGGGTGAACCCGATCGAGGGTCGGTTTCGCGAGCTCATGCCCACGGTCGGCGCGGCGGTGAACTTCATGCTCGGCGGCCACCTGCAGATGCACCTCGGGCAGGTCTCGGCGTGGCGGCGGGCGATGGGGCTCGGGTCGATCCACTGACGACGGAATCACGTCTTCGGTCGGCCGACCAGCAGGAATCTTCCCGCGAGCGGCATCGTGCGCAACTCGATGCCCGTCAGCCCGGCCCGTTCCGCGAATCCGATCGCCTCGGCCCGCGTGAATCCCTTCTCGACCGAGAGCCGCGCATCGTCGCGGACGATCGGCGCCGAACGCAGCGTAAGCAGCCGCACCCCAAGCCGACTCAGCGGCGAGCGGACGAGGTCGTTCCAGACTGCCGCCCGGACCGCCAGCCGGCCCATGATCGACAGCACCCGCTCGACCTCGTCGTCGGCGAGATGGTGGAGGAACATTCCGGCGTGCACGTAGTCGAAGCTCCGCGGCCCGAAGCGCTCGAGGGCCTCGCGAGCGTCCCCCGCGACGATCTCGACGTCGGGCCGGCCGGCCGCGGCCTCGCGGGCGAGCTCGAGGCAGGTGGGGTGGAGGTCGAGCCCGACCGAACGAAGGTCGATCCCCAGCGATCGAGCCCAGTCGCCGACGGCGAGCGGGATGTCGGCGATGCCCGTGCCCAGGTCGAGCAGCCGGATCGGTCCCGAGCGGTCCCACGACCGCGATTCGCGAGCCAGGAACGACCGGAGCGCGGCCGTCCCTCCCAGCCAGCGGTTGACGGCGATGATGAACCGGAACGAGGCCCGCATCTCCTCCGGGCCGACGTCCGGATCGTCCATCCGTTCCGGGGTGGCGGGGCGGGGCATCTACGGGGACGATAACGGGATGATCTGCCGTCCGGCCTCCGTCGCCGTCCTCGTGCTCTCGCTCGCTCCCGGCGCGACGCTCGCCCACTCCGCCTCCCAAGCGACGCCACCGTCGACCCCGACGACTGCCCAGCCGCTGTCCGCCCCCACGGTTCCTATCACGCCCGACAGGCAGGCCCAGGCCGAGGCGCAGTTCCGCCAGCTTCCCTGGCCGGTGCAACTCGGGATGCGGGTCGCTGCGGCCGAGGCGCTCCTCCCGGTCGTTCCGCAGGTCGTGCTCGTGCCCGACGAGGCGACGTTCATCGACGAGATCGGGAAGTGGTCGCTCAAGGGCCGCTGGCCGGTGCTCATCGAGGACGACCGCTTCGCGCCGCTCTTCGTCCGTGCCTTCAAGCCGCAGCGGGTCGTGCGGAGGACCTCGGTCGGTCCGCTGCCGGCGGGGCCCGAGCTGATGCTCACCCTCGACGGCGTGGTCAGCCTCGCGTGGGGCGGAGAGCCGGGCCGCTCGCCGCAGGAGGCGTTCACGAAGGTCGGCTTCGTGCCGCCGGGTGCGGTGATCACGAGCATCGACGATCCCGCCTGGCCGGCCGCCCTTGCCCTGGCGGCGGGTCGCGGGCAGCCGCTGCTCTTCATCGACGGGGACCTCGGCGGCCTCGACGACGTCCTCGACCCGGCCCAGTTCGCCTCGGTGAAGTCGGTGATCGAGAAGGCCCTCACGGACGGCGGCTATCCGTTCCGCGGAGTCGGCGACCCGATCGAGACCGTCACGATCGCGCGCACGATGGCCCCACGTGCGAAGGTCCCGCAGCCGCCGGCGCTGCGTCCGGCCCTGCCCCCGAGCGCGGGTTTCGGAGCCGACGATCCGCTCGCGACCCTCGACCTGCTGTTCCGGAACGACGACGGCTCGCGGTACGCCATCGGCGGCTGGATCTTCGGGCCTTCGCAGAGATCCGCGTACATGGCGATGTGCTCGCTCTTCCTCACCCGAGAGGAGCTTTGGTTCTTCTCGGGCTACCCGAAGGAGGGCTTCTGGAACGCGTACGAGGTGGTCGGGCCCGCCGGCAAGGCGAAGGAGCTTGGCTTCACGACGCGTACGTGGGAAGGCGATACCGCGTCGCTGCTCAACTGGCGACGGATGCTGCTTGGCGGGATCGGACCCGACGTGCTGCTCATGAACTCGTCGGGCGATCCCGACTGGTTCAGCCTCGGCGGCAACGACCGCGGCCGCGTCGCCGACATCCCGTTCCTCCGCAAGCCGCTCGCCCTCGGGCTCATCCACTCGTGGTCTCTGAAGCGACCCGGCGACCGCGAGACGGTCGGGGGCCGGTGGCTCGAGCGGGGGGTCTACTCGTACTTCGGATCGGTCCACGAGCCGTTCCTCGGGGCGTTCGTGCCGCCGACCAACGTCATCGATCGCGTCGCCTCGTTCGCGCCCTTCCTCGTCTCGTGTCGGATGCTCGACGGCGAGTTCGGGAAGCCGTGGCGGCTGGTCGCGATCGGCGACCCGCTCATGCCGGTCCGGGTGCCGGGCCAGCGAAAGGTCCCGATCGCGGCGGTTCCGGCGGATGGAGCGACCGACCTTCGCGCCGAGACCGTGCGACGGCTCAAGGCCGTGCAGGCCAATCCGCAGGCCGACGAGTTCCGGGCGGTCATGAAGGATCTCCTGCTCCTCGGCGAGGACGAGGTGGCGATCGGCCTCTGGAAGTTCGCCGCCAAGACCGACTTCAAGGCCAGCCTCGCCCAGCTCGCCCTCGGACCGCTGTTCCGGGCCCGCGATTTCGACGGCTTCGTCGCGGCGTTCCGGCTCATCCGCGAGCGGACGCCCGACGACTTCGATCTGCTCTGGCACCTGGCCTCCCCCCGGATCACCGGTCTCGACGAGCTCGAGCTGATGCTCCTCTTCCAATCCCTCCGCGGTCCTGACCCGAGCGTCGACCTCGCCGTCATCCTTCCCGGGCTCGATCGCGTGATCGGCCGCGAGGGAGCGGACCGGCTCATCGACATCGAGGTGAAGAAGGCGAAGGGCGCGAACGCCGACCCGAACGTCATCTCGCGGCTGGAGGCGCTCCGGAACCGCTGAAGTTCCCGTCGGTCGCCACCGGCGCCGTCGGCCGCGATCGCCGCTCCGCCCGCCGTTCGGCCTCCCGCTCGCCCGCGACGGTCCGGGTCCGCGCGGCGGCGACCGTCTCGTCACGGACCACCCGGCCGGCGACCGGCGTCCCGAACGCAGCCTCGAGCGTATCAGCGACCTGCAGCCCGAGCGTCACCGTCCCGCGGAACGTCGGATGCAGGCGATCGGGCTGCAGTAGCGGGGCGTTTGGCCTCGGCTCGACCTTCACGCCCGCCACGAACACCGGCTCGCCGCGAGCCAGCCGCCCCGTCGTGTCGGCGAGTCGGAAGCGGAACGCGTTCGGCCGCTCGGCGATCCATGCCAGCACCCGCTCGTTCGCCTTCGCGAGGGTCTCGGGCGTCGGGACCTGGCTCGCGCTCAGGATCCGTCCGACCGCCTCGCGCATGTCGGGAAGGTCGCCGACGACCAGCGGGATCTCGGGCGGGATCCGTCCGAGCAGGGCGAGGCCGAGTTCGAGCTTGTCCATCCGGCCCGCCTCGTTCGCGAGCCGGCCGCCGTTCCCGTCGTCGGCGCCGTACAGGAACCAGAAGAGGAAGTCGATCGCCACGACGCAGGTCGGCTTCGCATCGATCGCCTTCTCGATCGCCCGTTCCCCGACCTCGGACGGCTCGAGGAAGAAGAAGCCCGACCCGAAGTCGAGGGTTGTCGCGGACGGCTCGAACGCGGCGCCGATCGCGGCGGCGAGGGGTACGGGGAACGAGCCGAGCTCCGGTCGCGATCGGTCGCTGGCCACCACCCCGAACCCCGCCGTGGCACTCGCCCCGATGGCGACGACCCGGTCGAGGACGCGAGCAGCATCCGGAGCGGCCAGTGCCGCCGGCGTGGTCACCCGCGCGACCGGCCGGTCGTCCTCGCCGGTCGCGAAGGTCGCACATGAAACGGCCAACGCGACGAACGACGCGAGCAGCGGAAGACGGCGGATTCCTGCTTCACACCTCATGGCGGTCGCGGAGTGTAGAGGTGGTTTCGCCGGTTCCCGCCGGCACCGACTTTTTTCTTGCCGATCCCGAACGACGGATCGCAGATCCGTTTCCGCCCGGATCGCTAGCATCCGCCGCACCGCCGGTTCGCCCATCCATCCACCCATCGCTCCGTGAGGTCGTGAGATGCCCGTGACCAACCCCGACTCGTCGTCCCGCATCCCGCGCATCGCGTTCACGGTCTTCATCCTGGCTTTGGCCGCTTGGCTCCTCTGGCCGAAGTCCGGTTCGCAAACGGCTCCGGAACCCGCCGAGACCCCAGCCGTACCGGGTCCGCCGACCGAGCCGCCGACCCCCGAACCTCCGGTGCCTGCGACCGCGACGCTCTCGGGCACGGTGACCTACCGCCAACGGATCGCCCTTCCGCCCGAGGCGATCGTCACCGTGCGACTCGAGGACACCTCGCTCGCCGACGCGCCCGCGGTGCCGGTCGCGTTGCACTCGTTCGGCGCCGAAGGCCGCCAAGTCCCGCTGCCGTTCGAGTTCGCCTTCCACCCCGCGTCGATCAACGCGGACCACACCTACACGGTGCGGGCCTCGATCGAGATCGGCGGCGAGCTCCGCTGGACGTCGACGACCGCGTATCAGGTCCTCACCCGCGGGAACCCCTCGCAGGTCGACATCGTCGTCGACCAGGTGAACGCCGCGCCGCCCGAGCCGCCGGCCGCGACCGCCACGCGGCTGCGCGACACCGAGTGGATGCTCGTCGAGTTCGACGGCCGGCCGGTGCCGCCGCCGGTCGAGGGCGGCAGGGCCCCGATGATCGTGTTCGCGACCGAGGGCTCGGCGGTCTCGGCGCAGGGCCACTGCAACCGGCATTTCGGCACGTTCGAGGCCGACGACGCCGCGGGCACGCTGGTCATCCGCATGGTCGGATCGACCCGCATGGGTTGTCCGGAAGAGGTGATGCAGGAAGAGGCCGAGTTCCTCGCGGCGCTCGGCCGGGTGGCGACGTTCACCATCGAGGGCGAGTCGCTGACCCTCGAGGGCGGCAACGCGGTGGCCCGGTTCGCGGCGGTGTACTCGAACAAGTGAGCGGGCGGCGGGACGTCCCGCCTCAGCCCACGCCCAGCGCCTTCGCCATCGCCGCCCCGAGATCGGCCTGGCTCTCGGCCACGGTGATGCCGTATCCGCGAAGCGCCTCCATCTTCGCCAGCGCCGTGTCGAGCGTGCCGCCGATGATCGCGCCGGCGTGGCCCATGCGCTTCCCGGGCGGGGCAGTCGCGCCGGCGATGAAACTCACCACCGGCTTGCGGCAGTTGGCCTTCAGCCACGCCCCGGCCGCGACCTCGTCGGTGCCGCCGATCTCGCCGCTCATCACGATGCCGTCGGTCTCGGGATCCTTCGCG
>JBEIUL010000155.1:0-5985 GCA_040374395.1 Phycisphaeraceae bacterium | reverse complement strand
CCTCCGCGTCGCCGTGCTGCCCACTATGTTCGGCGAGTCGGTGGTCATGCGCGTCCTCGACCGCTCGAACGTGCAGCTCTCGCTCGACCGCATCGGCCTCCGCGAGGACGAGCTCAACGAGATGCGGGCGATCATCTCCCGCCCGAACGGCATCGTGGTCGTGACCGGACCGACCGGATCGGGCAAGACCACCACGCTCTACGCAGCCCTCAACGAGCTGAACGAGCCCGACGTGAAGATCCTCACCGCCGAGGATCCCGTCGAGTACGACATCGAGGGGCTGATCCAGTGCCAGGTGAACGTCGAGCAGGAGCTGACCTTCGGCCGCCTGCTCCGCAGCTTCCTCCGGCAGGATCCCGACATCATCCTCGTCGGCGAGATCCGCGACCTCGAGACCGCCCAGATCGCGATCCAGGCGTCGCTCACCGGCCACCTCGTCTTCACGACCCTGCACACCAACGACGCCCCGAGCTCGATCCTTCGGCTCGTCGACCTCGGCGTCGAGACGTTCCTCCTGACCGCCACGATCGAGGCGATCGTCGCCCAGCGGCTGGTGCGGCGGATCTGCCAGGGCTGCAAGGAGACCTACCTGCCGACCGAGGAGCAGCTCATGGAGCTCTCGCTGAGGCCACAGGACGTCGAGGGGCGGACCTTCTGCCGCGGCCGTGGCTGCGACAAGTGCAACAAGACGGGCTACAAGGGCCGCATGGCCCTCTTCGAGATCATGCGGTTCGACGACGAGCTGCGCGAGATGATCATGCAGCAGGCGAGCACCGCGGTGCTGCGGGTCGAGGCCCGCAAGCGCGGCATGCGGACCCTGCGCGAGAGCGGCCTGCTGGCCATCTACGAGGGGCAGACCACCATCGACGAGGTGGTGCGGGAGACGATCGTCGAGGATTGAACGGGTTCCCCGGAGCGAGACCATGGCGACCTACGCGTACGAGGCGATGAATTCCGCGGGCAAGGTGCAGAAGGGCACGATCGAGGCCGACTCGAGCGAGGACGCCCTCAAGAAGATCAAGTCCCAGGGGTTCTTCCCCACCTCGGTCCGCGAGCAGCGGATCAAGGCGGGTTCCGAGGGCAAGGCCGCCAAGGCCAAGGCCGCGGGCCCGAAGAAGAAGGGGAAGGGCTTCTCCTTCTCGATCGGCGGCGTGCCGCTCAAGCGGATGACGCTGTTCACCCGCCAGCTGTCGACGCTGCAGGACGCGGGCCTGCCGCTCCTCAGGTCGCTCCAGATCCTCGAGCAGCAGCAGAAGCCGGGCCTCCTCAAGAACATCCTCGGCGGCGTCTGCGAGGACGTCGAGAGCGGCAGCACGCTCTCGGACGCCCTCGGCAAGCACCCGAAGGCCTTCGACCGCCTCTACACCAAGATGGTGGCCGCGGGCGAGATCGGCGGCGTGCTTGACGTGATCCTCCAGCGGCTCGCCGACTTCATGGAGAAGAACCAGCGGCTGAAGCGCCGCATCAAGGGCGCCCTCATCTACCCGACGGTGGTCATCTGCATCGCGGTGGCGATCGTGACGGGCATCATGTACTTCGTCATCCCGAAGTTCCAGGAGATCTTCAACGACTTCGACGTGCAGCTGCCGAAGCTCACGATCTTCCTCGTCGGCGCGAGCAAGTGGGTGGCGGGCCAGAACCCCGGCCAGCGGATCCCCGGCGCCGTCTGGATCATCGCCTCGCCGTTCCTGCTGTTCATCCTGGTCAAGCTCATACGCAAGACGGCGATGGGCAAGGCCTGGACCGACATCATCATCACCAAGATCCCGGTCATCGGGCAGCTGGTGCGGAAGACCGCGGTGGCCCGGTTCACCCGGACGCTCGGCACGCTGATCAGCGCCGGCGTGCCGATCCTCGAGGCGATCAACATCACCAAGGAGACCTCGGGCAACTACGTGTTCGAGCGGGCCCTCGGCAAGGTGCACGACTCGATCCGCGAGGGCGAGACCTTCGCGGGGCCGCTCCGCGAGTCGAAGGTCTGCGACGCGATCGTGGTGAACATGATCGACGTCGGCGAGGAGACCGGCGACCTCGACGTGATGCTCATGAAGGTCGCCGACAACTACGACGAGGAGGTCGACGTGGCGGTGGCCAGCCTCCTGTCGCTCCTCGAGCCGTTCATGGTGGTGATCCTCGGCGGCATCGTCGGAACCATCGTGCTCGCGCTGTTCCTTCCCCTCGTCTCGATGATCGAGAGCGTCTCGAGCTCGAAGGTCTGAGCCGCGGCCGCCCGCGGCAGGAGGTCCCGTGACGGAACTTGCCCGCCCAACTCGCCTCGCCTCACGTCCCGGTCGCGGCTTCTCGATCGTCGAGCTGCTGGTGGTCATCGGGATCATCGTGGCGCTCCTCGGCATCCTCGTGGTCGCCCTGAACGTCGCGACCAGGCGGGCCCAGGGCGCGAAGACGCAGTTCCTGCTCACCACGATCGTCCAGGGCACCGCGAAGTTCAAGACCGACATGGGCTACGACCCGCCCATGCTCGCGCGGACCGCGACCGGCTACAGCACCGGCGAGGGGCTGCTTCGCGACCTCATCGGGCCGCCCGCCTGGAACGTCGGCATCGACGGCGAGCCGAACTCGCAGTCGGTCGGGAACTGGCAGCAGTGGTACTCGATCACCAGCCTGCCCGAGTACCTCCTCGGCTACGCCGACCGCGGCGTCGACGGCTACGGCGTCGCGGGCTCGCTCTCGTCGGCGGGCACCGGGCCGGGCTCGCGCGAGTCGCCGCCGCTCGGGTTCCGCTCGCCCGGCGAGGACGGCGCGTGGGGCGCCCTGTTCAACCCGCGCGGCGGGCAGCAGGGGAACGGCCGCTTCGCGAGCCGCAACCCGTTCGGCGGCTCGAACGCGTCGGAGTACGCGAGCGCGTCGAGCCGCAACGCGAAGATCCTCGAGGGCAAGGTCTTCGGGCCGTACATCGACCTCAAGGACACCTCGATCCTCGGCGGCATCAAGGGCCTCGACTCGAACGGGGCCCCGATCATCATCGCGAGCGACGACCCGAACTTCGACACGCTGCCCAAGGTCTTCGTCGACTACTGGGGCACGCCCATCCGCTACTACCGCCGGGCGTACGCGACCGGCGACCTGAAGGGGCCCGATCCGGTGACGCTGCTCGGGGCGAACGCCCGGCGGCGCGACCTCGGCGACATCTTCTGCCTGCGGCCGTTCGAGTTCCGCCAGGGCGAGGATGTCGCGGGAGCCGTCGACGGCAACGGCGACGCGGGCACGCTGCCGCGGCTCAAGTCGGCGGCCGTGGCGATCTTCTCGGTCGGTCCCGACAAGCGGGTCGACGAGTCGGCCCGCCGCGACGCGGGCGGATTCAACCAGGACAACCTGCTGGAGGTCGGCCAATGAGGACGCGCACGCGACCGGCGGCGGGCTTCAGCCTGCTCGAGCTCACGATCGTCATCGGCATCATCCTGCTGCTCGCGGCGCTCGTGGTCGCGGTCTCGACCGCGGTGATCGCCTCGAACGAGAAGCGGAACACGCAGAACACCCTCGCGGTGCTCGATGCCGCGATGAAGGAGTGGGAGCGGCAGGTCGACCGGCCGGTCTCGTTCCAGAACGCGACCGGCGAGACCGGCGCGTGGGACATCGTGCTCGACCCGACGCTCACCGCCCTCGGCATTCCCGCGGCGGTCACGCAGTACAACGGGACCGGCGACCTCCAGAAGCACCGTCGCCGCACGGTGGCGATCATCGAGCTCGTCGCCAGGCAGCCCGACGTCGAGACGGTGCTCGCCCGGCTGCCCGAGGACACGCTGCGGAGGGTCCGGACCGCGACGACGCCGGTGCAGTACTCGAACGCGAAGGAAGCGATCGACGCCTGGGGCAACACGATCATCGCGATCTTCCCGGGCCGGGCCTTCCGGACCGGCGACACCGGCACCCCCGACCCGGACGGCTCGATCCGCACCGCGAGCGAGACCGCCTCGCCGCGGTTCTGCCAGAACCGGCAGGTGCTCTTCGTGAGCGCGGGTCCGGACGGGGCGTTCACCGACAACGGCTCGACCGCCGGCGTCGACGAGTCGGCCGACAACCTCTACTCGTACGGGGAGGAAGGCCAGTGAGCCGCTCCCGTCGCGCCGCCCTCGGTTTCACGCTCGCCGAGCTGCTCGTGGTGATCGGCGTGATCGCCGTGCTCGGTACGCTCACCGTGATCAGCGTGCAGCGGATCTCCCGCGACACGCGGACCGCGACCGCGACGAACACCGTCACCAACGCCCTCGCCGCGGCCCGGGCCCACGCGATCAAGACGAACAACCTGGTGATGGTGGTCTTCCGCCCGATCTGGAACCCGAACCAGCGGCAGACCCCGCAGCAGACCGAGGTGCTGATCGCGGAGTGGACGGGGCGGTCGCACGAGTTCTACGACGGGCAACTCGCCGATGTGTACCTGCCCGCGAACGGTTTCCAGCCGATCAAGCTGGCGGCCGGGGTGAAAGTCGCAGGACCGGACTACCACTCTGGGGATGGGGGGTACGACACCCGATGGACAACCCAGCCCGACCTCGGGCGGACCATGGGTGGTGCCGGCATCGCGGCGTGTAGTGAGGCGATCGCGTACTCGAGGATGATCGGGGTTCTCTTCGGCGCCGATGGAAGCCTCTTGACCCGGAATCCCAATGGTGCAACTTCGGATAACAAGAGTTTTGTCGACTTCAACCGTGTCGACTCGAACGGCGACGGTGATCCGCAGGACTGTGATTTCGGTACCTGCACGACGGACCTCTTCCAAAAGTTCTGGTTGCAGGACCACGCCGACGACGAGTGCAACATCTCTCTCGTTCCCTTCCTGGCCGTTTACGACGATCGCGCCGCTCGAGATCGAAAGACCCAGGATTGGTCGGCCGACACGGGACTCGTCCAAGACCTCGTGGGTCCGCAAGGCTACATCTCGACGAGCAGCGACCGCATTCACTTCAACCGTTACACCGGCGTCGCGGAGGTGATAGCGCCATGAGTCGACTGCGTCCCCGCCCTATGCGCGCCGCCCGCGGCTTCTCGCTCGTCGAGCTGCTGCTGGCGATCTTCATCCTCGGCATCGGCATCATCTCGGTGGCCGCGGTCTTCCCCGCGGGCATCGCCCTGCAGCGGCAGTCGAACGACGACACGCTCGGGCCGCTCGTCGGGAACCACGCGATGGGCGTGATCCGGTCGCGGCTTCGGCAGGAGGACTTCGGAAACTTCTCGCAGTTCAACCCGGATGCTTGGCCGTACACGGTCGGCGCGGCCGGAGCAGCGATCGATATCTTCACGATTCAAGGCGATTGGCCGTGGATGCGGCCGGGCTTCCTCTTCGACAATCCCGCCACCGCCGACGACGAGGGGGCCATCGACGTCTTCAGCCTCGTCCAGACGCGGCAGGACGCCGGGCTCACGCCGCTTCCCGGTACGCAGGACCTGGTCCAGCTCCAGAAGGCGAGCGAACTTCCCGACGGCTGGGGCGGCACGCCGCTCCGCGGCATTCCGTTCAACACCGGCCGCTACTCGCTGCTGCCGCAGGTCGGCGTCGCGAGCTTCATCCGACCGCTGCCCGAGCCGCTCGTCCTGATCGGGCAGCGGGAGCGGGCCTGGCCGATGGCCAGCGAGTTCGGAACGGGTTCGGTCGCCGACCGTCCGCAGTACCACTGGGAGGTTATGTTTCGGAAGTTCCAGGGGCGTGTGTGGGTGGCAGTTTTCGTCTACCGGGTAGGTTTCCCGGGAGGACAACCTCGTGCCTACTCGGTCGTTCCCGCGGATGGGTCTCAGTCCAGCACGGATTGTCCCGTTTCGCCAAATCGATCGCCGTTACCGATCTTGCTTCGGGCGCCATCGGGTCTTCCCTATCGTTGGATCGCTGGGGAGGAAGTTGGGGATCCGAGCGCGATAGCGGGGACCAAACCGAACTCGCCGACCGAAAGTCCATGGGTGCCTTTCGATCTTTCGAAGTACAGCCAGATGTGGCAAGTGCCCGGACAGTGGGTTCTGGATCAGAACAACTGT
>JBEIUL010000444.1:0-2379 GCA_040374395.1 Phycisphaeraceae bacterium | reverse complement strand
CCTCCGACAGGTCGGCGAAGGCGATCTCGGGCTCGATCATCCAGAACTCGGCGAGGTGCCGGCTGGTGTTCGAGTTCTCCGCCCGGAACGTCGGCCCGAACGTGTACACCTTCGACAGGGCCATGCACCAGGTCTCGACGTTCAGCTGCCCCGAGACCGTGAGGTGCGTCTCCTTCCCGAAGAAGTCCTGCGAGAAGTCGGGCCGGCCCTCCGGCGTGCGCGGCAGGTTCGCGAGGTCGAGCGTCGAGACGCGGAACATCTGGCCCGCCCCCTCGCAGTCCGAACCGGTGATGATCGGGGTGTGGATCCAGAAGAAGCCCTGCTCGTGGAAGAACCGGTTCACCGCCATCGCGAGGCAATGCCGCACGCGGCCGATCGCCCCGAACGTGTTCGTCCGCGGCCGCAGGTGGGCGACCTCGCGGAGGTACTCGAACGAGTGCTGCTTCGGCTGGATCGGGTAGGTGTCGGGGTCGTCGACGAATCCGAGCACCTCGATCGCATCGACCTGCATCTCGAGCGACTGTCCCTTGCCCTGGCTCGCGACGAGCTTCCCGGTCGCCCGGATCGAGCAGCCCGCGGTCAGCCGCAGCACCTCGCCGGCGTAGTTCGCGAGCGAGTTCGGGCAGACCAGCTGGATCGGGTCGAAGCACGATCCGTCGGTCAGGGCTACGAATGACAGGCCCGCCTTCGAGTCGCGACGGGTCCGTACCCAGCCCTCGACCCGGGCCTCGCGGCCGGTCCAGCGATCGGGATGGGCGAAAATCTCGGCGACGCGGGTGGCGGGGGGCTGGCTCATCGGGGTGTGGGGCTCGAAGGGCGAAGGGACAAGTATCGGCCTTCCGATGCGAGGGTCGCAAACGGAGGAGATCCGAGCCTCGACGCGCACCGTGCCAAATTGGCAGCGATCGCCCGCGATGGAAGGCGACCATTCCTGCCGCGACCGCAGAATGGTTGGTGCCCGGCTGAGAAAGGTCCGGTCCGCCCGAGTGATCGGCATCGACGCGGAATGAAAGAACTTGGTTCGGTCGTCCCTTCTGGGCTCGATCCACCAGCGTCGAGCCTTATTTCAGTACCCCCGCTGACCGCGGCGGAGGTCGATTTCGGCACGCCGGTTGCTCAATCCCGACCCCGCCATGGGCTTCAGCCTGCGATTTCACGTCCCCGAGCCCCAAGAGACTGATCCCCAAGGATCAGGCTCAGGCGACGCTTTTATAGGACCCGGGAGCGTCATCCGCCGGCTTTCCATCATGGTCACCTACGGGGGGTGGCGCGACGACGACTTCGCTGACCAGCTTCCCCGCGTCCTCGGACCGGTCGGCGTCGACTGCCACCGGATCGGTTCCGCCACCGAGGCGACCGACTTCCTCCGCCGGACCCCCGTCCACATCGCCATCGTCGACCTCAGCATGCCCATGGACGCCGCGGCCCGCGACTTCACGCCGGCCGGTTCCCGCGTCCTCGCCCTCCTCCGCCGCCTCGAGCAGCCGCCGCCGACCGTCGTCGTGCGTCCGCCGCAGCCGAGCCTCCGCGACAGCGGGCGGAGCCTTTCGGATGCCCTCCGCGAGGGCGCCTTCACGGTGATGGACGGCCCCGTGCCCCTCGAGCGGATGCTCCAGGTGCTGCACCGCGTCGTCCATCGCCATTACCGCGATCGTTGGCCGGCGGCGTGACCGTCTCCGGCCGGTTTCCCTTTCCGTTTTCCTGACCCAGTGGAGAGACACGACATGAAGGTTCGACCCCTCGGAGACAAGATCCTCGTCAAGCGCGACGAGGCCGCCACCAAGACCGAGTCCGGCATCTTCCTGCCCGAGACCGCCAAGGACAAGCCGAAGCAGGGCAAGGTCATCGCGGTCGGCGACGGCATCCTCAACAAGGACACCGGCGCCCGCATCCCCTTCACCGTGAAGAAGGGCGACAGCGTGATCTTCAGCTCGTACTCGGGTACCGAGGTGAAGATCGACAGCGAGACCTACCTCATCATGACCGAGGAGGACATCCTCGGCATCATCGAGTGAGCGAGGACGCGTGGACCGGCAACAGCTCCGGAATGCCCTCGCCCGCGAGACGAACGGGCAGCGCGACGTGCGGATCGAGTTCGACCGCGCTCCGCACTGCATCGTGAAGCGGGCTCTCCTCATCCCCGAGGAGACCGACTCGCTCGTGAAGCTCACCGACGGCTCGCGAACGTACATCGTCGACGCCGAGCGCGTGGCCTGGATCGAGATCGGCTGACCTCCCGCAATCAACCCTGAACAGAACCCAACCCCAGCAAGGAAACAGAACATGCCTGCCAAGCAGATCGCTTACGACAACGACGCCCGCGAGCGGATCCTCCGCGGCGTCCAGAAGCTCGCCAAGGCCGTCAAGGTCACCCTCGGT
>JBEIUL010000393.1:0-2824 GCA_040374395.1 Phycisphaeraceae bacterium | reverse complement strand
GCCGAGGCGCATTACCGCCGCGGGCTCGTGCACGAGCGGTGGGCCGACCACGCCCTCGCCCGCGCCGACTACGAGGCCGCGGCCGGGATCAACCCCGAGAAGCTGGCGTACGCCCTCGCCGCCGGCGAGATGCTCGTCGCCGAGCGGCAGTACGCCGAGGCCCTGGCCTACCTCGAGCCGAAGCTCGAGCGCTTCGGGAACAGCGGCGTTCTGCACCAGCTCATCGGCAAGGTCGACCTGCTCATGGGCGACGCGCCGAAGGCGGCGGAACGATTGAACCGCGCGATGGTGCTCGACCCGTCGCTGCCGATGGTGCTCGAGGACCTCGTTCGCGCCCAGTGGGCGGCCGCGGAGTGGGACGAATGCCTGCAGAACGTGCGGCGGCTCCGCAAGGAGCGGGCCGACGGGCGCGCCCCCGGGCTGCTGCGGCTCGAGGCCCGCTGCCTCGTGCGGCTCGAGCGGCTCGGCGACGCCCGAATCCTCTTCGCGGAGCTCACCCGCGAGCATCCGCAGGACGTCTCGGCGTGGCTCGACCTCGGCACGACCGCGTGGATGCTCGGCGACGTGAACCGCACCCGCAACGCCGCTGACCGGCTCGTCGAGCTTGCCCCGCGGCGCTTCGAGGGCTACCTGCTGCTCGGCCTCGTGGCCCGGGCCGACGGCTCGCCCGCCGACGCCCGCGCCCTGCTCGAGAAGGCCCGCTCGCTCGCGGGCGATTCGTCCGAGATCCCCGCGGCCCTCCTCGCCCTCGAGCGGTCCCGGCCGCTCCCGTCCGCGCCGATCGCCGGCCCCACCGCGAACGAGCCGGTCGAGATCACCTCGGTGCCGAACGAGTGACCGACGGTCGCACGAACTCCCGATGCTCCTCGACCCCTACACCTTCGCGATCGTGAGCGGCTGCCTGGCCTGCTCGCTCGGCGTCGTGATCGGCCGCGGCGCGACCCGGCGGCAGGTCGCGAGCCGCTGCGCCCGGCTCTTCGCCGAGCAGGCCGACGCATCGCCGAAGGTTCCCCCGATGGAACTCGAGGCCGCGGCCGCCGCGGTCACCCGGCTGCGCCGCCTGCAGGCCGAGGTCCGCGACCACGAGACCGTCCGCCGCGCCGCCGAGGCCCGCGCCCGCCGGCTCGAGCGGGTGCTCGACTCGCTTGACCACGCGACCGTCGCCGTCGACCGCTTCGGCGAGGTGAAGCTCGTGAGCGGGGGGGCCGATCCCCTGCTGTCGGTCGCCCGCGAGACGGCGATGGGCACCCGGGCCGAGGGATCGCTGCGGAACCCGGCCCTCGTCGATGCCCTGAAGTCGGCGATCGACGCCGCGACCGGGCCCGACGCCTCGGCGGTGAACCGGCGGCTCGAGCTCGATCTCGGCCCGGACGGCGCCCTGCGGCCGTACGAGGTGCGGCTCGCGACGCTCCGCGAGGAGCGGGGCGACGGCGTGCTCGCGGTGGCGAGCGCCCGCGACCTGACCGCCGAGCGCGAGCTGGCCCGCCTCAAGAACGAGTTCGTCTCGCAGGCGAGCCACGAGCTGCGCACGCCGCTCGCGTCGCTGCGGGCCTACCTCGAGATGATCTCCGACGGCGAGGCGGCCAGCGACGAGGAGCGGGCCGACTTCCTCCGCATCGCGACCGAGGAGACCGAGCGGCTCTCGCGGCTGCTCGACAACATGCTGAACATCAGCGCATCGAGAGCGGCCTGCGGCACATCGACCGCGCCGCCGTCGACCTCAAGGCGACGGCCCGCCGGGCGATCGAGGCCCTCGAGGGCCAGGCCCGCGAGAAGTCGATCATGCTCTCGGTCCGCACCGCCGACGTCGACTGCACCGTCGACGGCGACGCCGACCTCCTGCTCGAGGTCGTGCAGAACCTCGTCTCGAACGCGATCAAGTACACGCCCGAGGGCGGCCGCGTGACCGTCGGGGTCGACACCGACCCGCTCACCCGCTCGGTGGTCGCGAGCGTCACCGATACCGGCCTCGGCATCCCGCCGGACGCGATGCCGCGGCTCTTCGACAAGTTCTACCGGGTCGAGAACTTCCGCCGCCTCGCGAAGGGCACGGGTCTCGGCCTCAACCTCTGCAAGTCGATCGTCGAGCACCTGCACGGCGGCCAGATCGGCGTCGAGTCGACGGTCGGCCGCGGCAGCCGCTTCTGGTTCTCGGTGCCCGTCGCGTTCGTCGGGCGAAAGGCGGCGTGAGCCGCGAGGAGACCCGTCCCATGGCCCAACGAACCATCCTGGTCGCCGACGACGAGCCGCACATCGTGCAGGTCGTGGCCCTCAAGCTCCGCAACGCGGGCTACGGGGTGCTGACCGCGTGCGACGGCGAGGAGGCGCTCGAGCTCGCCCACCGGAACCGGATCGACCTCGTGGTCACCGACCAGATGATGCCGTTCCTCACCGGCACCGAACTCGCCCGCAAGCTGCACGAGTCGGAGCGCACCCGGGGCATCCCCGTGCTGCTGCTGACCGCCCGCGGCTACGCGATCGAGCCCGAGGACCGCAAGACCGCGAACCTCCGCGGCCTGCTGGCGAAGCCGTTCAGCCCGCGCGAGCTGCTGGCCGAGATCGAGCGGGAGCTCTCGACGTCCGGACCCGCCCGGGAGGCCGCGTGAGCCCCGGACGGCCGTCCGCGACCGCCGCGCTCGCCGGCCTCCGCGACGAGTTGCGGGCGCTTGGCGTGGTCTGGATCGCCTGCGACGCCGCGGGCGCGCCGTGCGGCGAGCCGCCGCCGTCCGACGACTACGTCTCGACGCTCCTCTTCCGCGCGCCCGGCGTGCGGTGGGCCCTGGCCGAGCGGGTGCCCTCGCTCGACGGTCCGGCCGAGATCCTG
>JBEIUL010000370.1:0-3023 GCA_040374395.1 Phycisphaeraceae bacterium | reverse complement strand
CCGGCCGGCCTGCGCCGCGAACTCGCGGGCCCGCACGATCACGTCGAACAGGCTCGTGCCCGCGTCGATCGAAATCGCCTGCAGCCGCTCGACCGTGGCGTCGCCGATGCCGCGGGTGGGGACGTTCACGATCCGCCGCAGGGCGACCTCGTCGCGGGGGTTCGCGATCGCCCGCAGGTACGCGAGCAGGTCCTTCACTTCCTTCCGCTCGTAGAACGCGGTGCCGCGGGCGATCACGTAGGGCACGCGGCGGCGGCGGAGCTCGTCTTCGACGACGCGGCTGAGGGCGTTCATCCGGTAGAGCACCGCCATCGAACGCCACTCGACGCCGGAATCCCGGGCCTTCGCGAGGAAGTCGGCGACCACGCCCGCCTCATCATGTTCGTCGGGGCAGCGCACGGTTCGGACCGGTTCGCCGGGCCCGAGCTCGGTCGAGAGATCCTTGTGCTTGCGGCGCTTGTTGTGCCGGATCAGCCCGTCGGCGGCGGCGACGATGCGGCCGGTCGAGCGGAAGTTCTGGCCGAGCGGGATGATCTTGGCCTCGGGGAAACGCTCCTCGAAATCGAGGATGTTCGTGAGGTCGGCCCCCCGCCACCCGTAGATCGACTGGTCGGGGTCGCCGACCGCAATCACGTTCCCGTGGCTGCCCGCGATCGCGTGGGCGATGACGAACTGGGCCCGGTTCGTGTCCTGGTACTCGTCGATCAGCAGGTAACGGTAGCGGGCCTGCAATTCGCGGAGCGTCGCCTCGTGGCTCCTCAGGAGCCTCGCGGTGCGCAGCAGGAGGTCGTCGAAGTCGACCGCCCCGTTCCGGTCGAGGATCTTCTGGTACGCCGCGTACGCCTTCGCGACCGAGCGCGACACGAAGTCCGACGCCTCCGACGCGAATTCCTCCGGCGAAAGCAGGCGATTCTTCGCGGCGCTCACCGCGGACAGGGTCGACGCCGGCGACCAGTTCGTGGTCGAGAGGTCGCACTCCGAAAGCGCCTCCTTCATCGCCTCGCGCTGGTCGCCGGTGTCGTAGATCGTGAAGCCCTGCGGCAAACCCGCGGCCTCGGCGTGGCGTCGCAGCAAAAGCGCGCAGAACGAGTGGAACGTCGCGACGGTCATCCCCCGCCGCCCCGGCACGTCGGCGGGCACGAGGGTCTCGACGCGGTTCCGCATCTCGCCCGCGGCCTTGTTCGTGAAGGTCAACGCGAGGATCTGCCACGCGGGAATGCCCTGCGCGACGAGGAACGCGATGCGCCGCGTGATCACGCGGGTCTTGCCCGAGCCGGGGCCCGCGAGCACCAACGTCGCGCCATCGACGACCGACGCCGCCTCGCGCTGCGGTTCGGTCAGGCCGGCGAGGATCGAGTCGGTGTCGAGCGGCATCGTGGTCAAGGCGGTGAGCCGGGCGAGTCTACGGGAGCGAAAGCGGCCCGCCGATCGACTCGCCTTTCCGCCGGTTGAGGGAACCCGCCCGGTGGGCACGCCTGACCGGTTCCCGAACACTTCCGGCGTCGGCCACTGGCTATGGAGCCTCGATATTCGGTTTTTGTACGGGCCTGGTCGTCAGAAACGTCTTGTATCGACGGTAATCGACAGGATGTCCCCGATCTCGACCACCACCGGTGGGGTCGGCGACGTCCAAAAAGGTTTGTCCACACCACTGCTGGGGGTCAAACCGGCAATGGTGACAATCGAGAAGGGGGTGTTATTCTCCGCCGGGTCGTGGCGGATCGGTTGCGGTCCGCGACGACGGCCCAAACGGCTGATTTTGGCGGAAAAGACTGGGAAAAACCGCTCGGGGTTTCCCGTCGAGGACCGCCAGCCCTTGGGCTCGGTACGAGGGTCGACCACGATCGGTTGTGGTGGACCCGCACAATTCGGTGGATTGCTTGCGGCGACCGGGCTGGGGCCCGTCGCCAGGTGTTAGGTGCCAGGTGCCAGGTGCCAGGTGGAGGTTCTCAGGCAGCGGGACCGGCCGGAAGGCGAGGGGCCGGATCCCGACACGAACGCAACCGCCGGTCTGGTCACGGCCAGGCCGCGACCCGGGCACGTCGATGGGCGTGCCCATCGAACTGTCCGTCCGAGTCCGACTCGCCCGTCCGGAACCCTTCAGACCCGAATCCCGAACCTCCCGCCCTTCCGGCCCAACCCGAACGCCTCACCGTTTCCCCTTCCCTTCCCGTTTCATCCGCTCCTCCGGTGCACCGGCGGGGCCCGACCGACGAGGCCGCTGACGCAATGAAGATCTCCCGACGTTTCACGAAGGCCGGAACGAACGTCTACGACGCCCTCGAGTGGACCCGCCGCGCGAGCCGGATCAGCAACTCCGACGGCTCGACCGTCTTCGAGATGACCGACGCCGAGATCCCGGCGTCGTGGAGCCAGCTCGCGACCGACATCGTCGTGAGCAAGTACTTCCGCAAGGCCGGCGTGCCGCAGCGGAACGCCGACGGCTCGCCGAAGCTCGATGACCAGGGCCGTCCGGTCCTCGGACCCGAGCGTTCGGTCCGCGAGGTCGTGCACCGCCTCGCCGGCTGCTGGGCCCACTGGGGCGAGAAGTTCGGCTACTTCTCGAGCAAGCGCGACGCCGAGGCGTTCTACGACGAGCTGGCGTGGATGCTGCTCAACCAGGTCGCGGCGCCGAACAGCCCGCAGTGGTTCAACACCGGCCTCAACTTCGCCTACGGCATCAGCGGCCCGGCGCAGGGCCACTGGATCGCCGACCACGCGACCGGCCGGCTCGGCCTCGCGTCCGACGCCTACACCCATCCGCAGCCGCACGCCTGCTTCATCCAGGCGGTGCGCGACGATCTCGTCGCCGACGGCGGCATCATGGACCTCTGGGTCCGCGAGGCGCGGCTCTTCAAGTACGGTTCGGGCACCGGAACCAACTTCTCGCAGCTCCGCGGCGAGAACGAGCCGCTCTCGGGCGGCGGCAAGAGCTCGGGCCTGATGAGCTTCCTCAAGATCGGCGACCGGGCGGCCGGGGCGATCAAGAGCGGCGGAACCACGCGGCGGGCCGCCAAGATGGT
>JBEIUL010000341.1:0-3375 GCA_040374395.1 Phycisphaeraceae bacterium | reverse complement strand
GCGTGCTCATCGACCATGTCGAGGAACACACCGTGCGCTCCGTGCTCGAGCGCGGCTTCTGGGCGGGCATGACGCTCTACCCAGACACCAAGTGCACGCCGCAGCGGGCGGTCGACATCTTCGAGCGGCACGGCACCGAGCGGCTGTGGATCAACTCGGCGGGCGACTGGGGCAGGAGCGATCCGCTCGCGGTGCCGAAGGCGCGGGCCGAGATGCGCGACCGCGGCCACGACGAGGCGTCGGTCGCGAAGGTGAGTTTCGGGAACCCGCTCGCGTTCCTCTCGCAGTCGGGACGGTTCCGGATCGCCTGAGGTTCAGGGCGTCGCATGGCCGGTCGCGCGGTGCTCGCGCAGCGGATCCCCGTGCGGGCCGCGGCTGCGGTCGTGCAGCACGCGGTGGACGTGCGTCGGGTCGCCCGACGTGCAGTCGAACTCGATCACGACGTCGGGATGCCAGAGGCGGTAGTAGTGGAGCTTCCCCCGCTCGGGCACGCCGGCGAAGGCGAAATGGAGCCGTGCGACGCCTTCCTTCTCGATGCGGTCCTGCAGATCGCGCACCAGCGGCTGGGGAAGGTCCTCGAGATGCAGGGCGAGCAGCTGCAGGATCGCCGTCTTCTGCGTCGCGTCGAGCTCGCCGAAAGCGAGCCCGCTCGGACCGTCGAGCTGGCCCTCGCGGCCGGGCGCGGTGAAGACGTCGCCCGGGACGGCGATGGGCAGGTCGGCCTTCGCCGCCTGCGCGGCCGAGAGCGAACTTCGCAACGCGAGGCCCGCGTCCTGCACCGCCCCGAGCGGACGCTCGCCGGCCCGCGGACCTTCCGGGATGGCGTCGGGATACGAACCCCAGAAGAGCGGCGTGATCGCCGTCGCATCGCCCGCGAGATCGACCGACACGACCACGTGATGGCCCTCGAGCCGCCACGCGAAGTCGGCGTCGTCAGGCGTGCCGAAGAATCGCACCGCGTACAGGTCGCCGCCCCAGCCCTCGCCGTCGCGGCCGGCGGCGAGGCTGCGCGAGCGGTTCACGTCTTCCATGACGCGGGTCAGGTTCCAGCGGGCGTCGCCCGCGGCCGAGAGCGATGCCCGCATGAGGGCCATCGTGGCGGCCCGCTCGTCGGTGTCCATGTCGCGCAGGAAGAGGCCCGGGCGGTCGCCGCGGAGGTAGCTCCAGCCGCGGCGGGCCGGATCGCCGGCCGGCGAGAGGAGGCTCGCCCGCCTCGGCTGGTCGGTCGCCTTCAGCAGGGCCGCCGCCGCCTCGCGGATCGGCATGCGGGGATCGGCGGCCAAAACGGGGGCCAGCGCGACGGCGACGAGCGAGGTGAACATCGCCGCATGATGCACGTTCACCGGTGGCGAATCCAGCCGGCCGCGAGCCGATAGAGTGGTCCCATGGCACGCGCACGACCGGTCATCGGATTGACCGCCGACCTCGTCGGCGAGCACGCACGGCTTCGCGGCACCTACCTTCGTGCGGTGGAAGCCGCCGGCGGCGTCCCGGTCATGCTGCCGCCCATCGCATCCGGGCGCGAGGAGATGCTCGCCCGACTCGACGGCCTCATCCTGACCGGCGGCGATGACATCGACACGCGGCCGCTGGGCGTGCCGCTGCATCCGAAGGCCGAATGCATGGCCCCCGGGCGGCAGGAGGCCGAGTTCGCGACGCTCCGGACGCTCGACGCGATGCCCGGGCTGCCGGTGCTGGGCATCTGCCTCGGCATGCAGATGATGGGCGTTCATCGAGGCTGCCCGCTCATCCAGCACCTCGCCGACGTGCTTCCCGACGCCGACCGCCACCGCGAGGATCGCGTGCACCTCGTCGAGACGAAGCTCGGCAGCGGGCCGGTCCGCAGCTGGCATCACCAGGCGCTCGCCGCGGCCGGGGGCTTCGAGATCCTCGGCCATTCCGACGACGGCGTGATCGAGGCGATCCGCGACCCGTCGCGGCCTTTCTACGTCGGCGTGCAATGGCATCCCGAGCGGACCGATGATCCGACCCTCGGCGTCGGCGTGGTCGCACGACTGGTCGAGGCGGCACGACGGTGAACATCCGCGTCGCGTACGGAACGAATGCCTTCGCGGGGCGGAACCTCGCCGAGACGGAATCGTCGCTGCGCGAGCACGTCGTGGCCGCACGCGAGATCCTCGGGGCGAGCCGGCTTCCGATCGGGCTGTGGCTCTCGGCGGCCGCCCTCGCCGAGCTTCCCGATCGCGACGGGACGAGACGCTTCCGCGACCGGCTGGCGGCGCTCGGCCTCGACGTCGTGACGCTGAACGGGTTCCCGTACGGCGACTTCCACCGCGAGGTCGTGAAGCTCGACGTGTACGAGCCGAGCTGGGCTCGGCCCGAGCGCCTCGCGTACACGCGGCGGCTGGCCGAGGTCCTGGCCGATCTCGTGCCCGACGGAACCCGCGACGCGTCGATCTCGACGCTGCCGATCGGGTGGCGGCCGAAGTTCACGAACGAGGGATGCGGATCGAGCGTCGGGCTGGCGGCGGCGCAGCTCGAGACGCTCGCCCGCGATCTCGCGGCGATCGAGGCCCGGACCGGCGTGCGCATCCACGTCGACCTCGAGCCCGAGCCCGGCTGCGTGCTCGACCGCGCCGAGCATGTCGCCGAGCTCTTCGACCGGTGCCTGCGGCGAGCGGGCGATGTCGATCCGCGTCGGCATCTCGGGGTCTGCCACGACGTCTGCCACTCGGCGGTGATGTTCGAGCCGCAGGCCGAGGCGATCGCGCGGTATCGCGAGGCCGGCATCCGCGTCGGGAAGGTGCAGGTCTCGAGCGCGGTCGAGACGCGGCTCGATGACGCGGAAGCGCGAGCCGAACTCGCGCGATTCGCCGAGCCGCGGTACCTGCACCAGACCACGGTCCGCGCGGGCGGGACGAGCGTCGCGTACGAGGACCTTCCGCACGCGCTCGCAACGGCGCGATCCGGCATCGCCCGGACGCACTTCCACGTGCCGATCGATCTCGCGGCGATCGGTCCGCTCGCGACCACGCAGGCGGACATCGACGCGTGCCTCGCGGCGCTCGGGCCCGATCGTCCGGTGCTCGAGATCGAGACCTACGCGTGGGCGGTGCTGCCCGACCCGTTGCGGCCCGCCCGCCTCGCCGAGGGCATCGCCCGCGAGATCCGGTGGCTCGAATCGCGGCTGGATCGAAGGCCGCGCTGATCGCCTCCCGATACCATCGGGCCATGTCCGTGCTGGCGATTCCCGCGGTCCTGCTTCGTCTTGCCCGGCTCTCGAACGCGCCGACGGCAGCGAGCCAATGCCTGGCGGGAGCGGTGCTGGGGTCGCTCGCGCAGCGCCACGACGCGATCGACTGGGCCGCGCTCGGCCGCTCGAGCGGCATCGTGCTGCTGACGTACGCGGGCGGC
>JBEIUL010000567.1:0-1659 GCA_040374395.1 Phycisphaeraceae bacterium | reverse complement strand
GCGGCCGGCGCCCCGGCGTGCGGACCCTCGCCTCGCGGGCCGCGCGCGCAGCCGTGACGGTCCCGCTCGTGGTGCTGGTCACCGCCGCGCGCCCCCGCGCGAGCGAGATCGTCGCCGGCGCCCTCCGCGAGGCGGGCCGGGCCCGCGTGGTCGGGACCCGCACCTACGGGAAGGGTTCGGTGCAGGAGGTCCGCGACCTGCCCGAGGGTCGCGGCTCGCTCAAGCTCACCACCGCGAAGTACTACCTTCCGAGCGGGCGGAACCTGCACCGCGATCCCGACGCCATCGAGAAGGGCCTGGTGTGGGGCGTCGATCCCGATCCCGGATACCACGTCTCGATGAGCCCGCCCGAGGCGAACGCGAGCTTCGAGCTGCGCCGCCGCTTCGAGGTGCCGGGCGCGGAGGTCGACCCCGCGAACCCGCCGCACCCCGACGATCCGGCGTGGATCGCCCGCGGCGGACCGGTCGAGGATCCCGCCTCGGGACTCGGCGACCCCCAGCTCGCCGCGGCGGTCACGGCGCTGCGGGCGAAGCTCGACTCGGGCGAGTGGCCCGCCCGCATCGACGGCTCGGACGAGGACGGCCTGCAGGCCGCGGCGGTCGACGACGAGCTGCTCGAGTCGATCGCCTACCGCGAGCGCCTCGAGCGCGAGATGAGGACCGTCGAGGAACGCATCCGCGACCTCGAGAAGGCCCGCGACGAGGCGACCGCGGCGCCCGCGGGGAGCCCGGTCACCCCGTGACCGCGACGCGACCGGCCATCGTCCTCGGACTCGAGTCGAGCTGCGACGAGACCGCGGCGGCACTCGCCCTCCGCGGCCCCGACGGGTCGATCTCGATCCTCGCCGAGCGGGTCGCGAGCCAGGACGACCTCCACCGGCGCTACGGCGGCGTGGTGCCCGAGATCGCGAGCCGGGCCCACGTCGAGCGGATCCTGCCGACGGTGCGCGACGCGATGCGGGACGCCGGCGCGACCTTCGGCGACCTCGCCGCGATCGCCGTCGGCCATCGTCCCGGGCTCATCGGATCGCTGCTGGTCGGCACGAGCGCCGCGAAGGCCCTCGCCTGGAGCCGCGGCCTGCCGTTCCTCGGCGTCGACCACGTCGAGGCCCACCTGCTCGCGGGCCTGATCGGGCGTCGTCGCCCGGCGTTACCCGCCCTCGGCCTCGTGGTCTCGGGCGGGCACACCGCACTCTTCCGCCTCGCGTCGGAGCGGGAGGTCGAGCCGCTCGGATCGACCATCGATGACGCGATCGGCGAGGCGTTCGACAAGGCCGCCTCGACGCTCGGCGTCGGCTACCCCGGCGGCCCCGCCCTCGACCGGGCGGCGCGGCGGGGAAACCCGGCGGCGCACGCGTTTCCCGTCGCGGCGATACCCCGCGAGCGTCTCGACTTCACCTTCAGCGGCCTGAAGACCTCGCTGCTCTACGCGGTCCGCGGGATCCCGGCGCGAACCGCGGGCGGCGGCCCCGCCGCGTTCCCGCGCGACGCGACTTCGCTGTCGGCGGCGGCTCGCGACGACCTCGCGGCGAGCTTCGAGTTCGCCGCGGTCGACCAGGTGCGCCGGATCCTCGAGCGGGCCCTCGATCGGCACCCGGCCGGGTCCCTGCTGGTCGGCGGCGGCGCAAGCGCGAACACGCTGCTCCGCGCGACGCTTTC
>JBEIUL010000092.1:0-7857 GCA_040374395.1 Phycisphaeraceae bacterium | reverse complement strand
GGGCCAGATCCGTGAGGGCGAGATCGACCTGGCGAGGTTCCGCGACGAGGTGCGGGCCGCGATCGGGCGGCTGAAGCCCGACGTCGTGCACTGCCTCTACTACTACCACGACGCCCTCACGGTCGAGGTCCGCGGCGTCCTCGCCGAGACCGGCCATGCCGCGGCGCTCATCTACGAGACTCGCGACCCCACCTACATCCACCGGCCGAAGCTTCCCGAGCGGCAGGCCCTCGACGCGTCGGACGGCTACATCTTCGCGACGCGGGCGATCGTCGACGACCTGTTCGCCCGCACCCTGAAGGAGCACGAGCCGCACCTCATCATCCGGCAGTCCGAGTCGTACGCCGACCGCGACGCGGTGCCGGCCAAGCTCTCGGCCGAGGACGGCCGGACCCATGTGGGCCTGCTCGGCTCGTTCTCGGAGGACCCGGCGAACGGACGGCACTACGACGCCTACTTCGATGCCTTCCTGGCCTCGACCCGCAACACCGTGCTGCATCTCTTCCCGCACCTCCGCATGCCCTATCTCGACGCCGCCGTCGCCCGGCACGGCGGGCGCATCGTGCTGCACTGGGAAGACCGTCCCTACGTCGGCCGGGTCGGGCAGCTGCGGAACGCGTACACCTCGACGGTCGGGCGGCTCGACTTCAGCCTGGTGGCGCACGTCCTCGGGCGCCCGCAGGACGACCGCGAGATGCTCCGCGTCTGCAATCCGACGAAGGCGACCAGCCCGCTCGTGCTGGCCGACCTGCCGGTGCTCTGCCTGCCCCACTACCGCGGCGTGGTCGACATCATCGAGGAGTTCGGCTGCGGATACGTCTACCGCGGCTGGCGCGATCTCGATGCGCTGCTGAACGACCGCTCCCGCTGGCCGGCTCTCATCGATGGCGCCCGACGGGCGGCCCGCGCGATCTGCCACGAGGCGCAGGCCGAGCGGATCGTCTCGTTCTACCGCACGGTGCGGGCGAGAAAGTCCGGGGGCCCGAGCCTGGGTTGATGGAACGGGGGTATGGGTGCGGCCCAGACGCCCGGCCTCACCGGCTCGCGAGATCGCGCATGGCCTCGAAGACCGCCATCGCGCCCTCATGGCCGGCGACCTCGGCCTTCTGGGCGTCCGACAGGCCCTCTTCCCACTTGCGATCCGGCGCGACGGTGCCGAGGTTCCTCCGGATCCAATCGATGTGGCGGTCCTGGTACACCCGCCGCCAATACGGGTCGCGCTCGACCCCCCGCTCGAATTCCTCGCGCGTGCCGAGATGAGAGAACGCCCCGGCGTTGCCCGTCGCCAGCGGGTGCATCTCGGGGGTCCAGCCGAGCTCGAGCATTGCGGGCGAGAACGCGATGCCGAGGCGATCGCAGAGCCGGCGGGCCTCGATGGCCGGAGCCTCGGCGAACGCCTCGAAGTGCACGACCGTCGCGGGAACCCCGCAGCCCGCGAGGAAGTCGAGAGCCCCCCGGCACTCGCGCCGGTAGCGATCGAGCGAATCGGAGACCGGCCGGCCGTCGTGGACGAGGCAGCTGTACGCGTAGGCCTGCGGGCACTTCATGAGCAGCACGAACCGGTCGAAGCGATTCCCGTCCCGCCGGGCCCGCTCGTAGATGCGCCACCCCATCTCCTTGAAGATCACGTGCGTGATTCCGAGCCGTTCGCGGGCGCGGGAGGCGATCGCGTCGTACCGCCGCGGGTTCCGCCGGCATTCGTCGAGGAACTCCGGGGTCCAGAACGGGCAGCCGGTTCCGCACGCCTTGCAGCCGATCGCGCCAGGGGCCTTGTTGAGCAGCTGGAAGACCTCGCTCGTGGCGAGCACGCCGGGGGCCCGACCGAGGACGATCGACACCAGCGTCGAGCCGGAGTACGAGGCGGAGAGGATCCCGATCGACGTGACCTCGGGCGTGACCGTGGGTTCGATCGACATGGGAGCGATCGATTATCGCGTTCGGCCGAGCCCGTGCCAAGCGAGGCCATACGAGATGATGGCGGCAAGCTGCGGAGCGCGCGGCCGCTACCATCCATGCGGATCGCACCGATGGACGCATTCCGGCAACCGAGCGTGACCGACGGCTGGCCCGCCCGCGGGATCGAGATCACCCGGTCGCGGAACGCCGACTTCCTCGCCGCCCTGATCCCGCGCGTGGAGCTGCGGGCCCTCGCGAGTCTCGAGCATTCCGACCCCGGCTCGATCCTGCGGTTCGCCCCCGAAGCGATCCCGGGCGAGACGATTCCCTTCCTCGGCGTCCGGCTCCGTGCCGACCAGCCGCCCGTGAAGGACGGGGCCCGCGCCGAGGTGGCCCTCGCCTACCCCTTCCGCGAGGGAAGCACGGTCTCGTATCGGTGGGAGTTCCTCGTCCCCGCGTCGTTCGTGAACGACCATCCGCAAAACCGCCGGAACACGATCGCGCAGTGGCACGACCAGCCCGACACCGCCCGCGGCGAACGGTGGGAAACCAAGCCCGTCCTCGGCTCGCCGGTCTCGCTGCGGCTCACCAGCCGCGACGGGCGCTCGCTGCAGCTCTCGCTCCAGACCCTCGACACGCGGGCCGCCGCGAACGGCCGCCGCGAGATCGCGACGATCGCGTACGACCGGTGGATTGCCATCGAGGTGCGGATCACCTGGTCGCAGGATCCCGATCGCGGAGCGGTCGCGGTGCACCTCGACGGCGAGGCGACGCCCTCGTGCGAGTTCCGCGGGTTCACCATGAACAACCGCGTCTTCCACTACCTCAAGGTCGGGCTCTATCGCAGCACGGGCATCCGCGTCGAGAATCGGCTCTACCTAAGGCGGCTGACCTGCGAGACCCTCGCGGACGGGCCGTGAGGGCCGGCGGTCACACCGCCCGCTCGAGAATCTCGACCACCCGCTCGGTGGCGTGTCCGTCCCAGAGCGGCGGGATCTCGCCCTTGCGGAACGTGCCCGCGTCGATCCGGGCGATGGCCGCCGCAACCGCGGCCGGGTCGGCGGGCACCAGCTCGTTGGTGCCGAGCGTCACCGTGACCGGCCGCTCGGTGTTCGGCCGCAGGGTGAGGCACGGCACGCGGCGGAACGTCGTCTCCTCCTGCACCCCGCCGCTGTCGGTGAGTACGAATCCCGCGGTGGCCACGAGCCTCTGGAACGCGAAGTAGTCGAGGGGCCCGGTGATCCGCAGCCCACGGATGAGTTTCGCCCTCGCCTCGAGGCCGAACGCGGCGAGGTTCGCGGCGGTGCGAGGATGGACGGGGAACACCACCGGCCGCCTCGCGCTCACGTCGGCGACGAGGTCGAGCATCGCGGCGAGACGCACGGAATCGTCGACCGTCGCCGGCCGATGGAGCGTGAGCAGCGCGTGACCGCCCGCGCCGAGACCGAGGTCCTCGAGCACGGTCGAGTCGCGCACCTCGCGGTCGAACGCGACCAGCGTGTCGATCATGGTGTTCCCGACGAGGTGGATCGATCGCTCGGGCGCGCCCTCCGCCCGCAGGTGGTCGACCCCGCTCGATTCGGTGCAGAAGAACAGGTCTGCGAGCCGGTCGACGAGGACGCGGTTGTGCTCTTCCGGCATGCTCCGGTCGAAGCTCCGCAGCCCGCTCTCCAGATGCCCGATCGGCACGCCCATCCGGTTGGCGGCGAGCGCCGCCGCCAGCGTGCCGTTCACGTCGCCGACCACCAGCACGAGGTCGGGCCGCTCCTCGGCGATCACCCCTTCCATGCCGACCATCATGTCGGCGATCTGCCGCGTGGGCGTGCCGCCCGGCACGAGCAGCCGACGGTCGGGCCGGACGCCGAGCCGCTCGAGGAAGACCTCGGACATCTCCGGGCTCGCGTGCTGCCCGGTGTGCACGATGCACAGCTCGAGGCGGCCCCGTTCCTCGATCACCCGCCGGAAGCGGGTGACCTTCACGATGTTGGGCCGCACCCCGACGACGATGAGGACTCGTTTCATGCGATGGGTACGGCGGCCGCTCAGCGGCCCGACTCGATCCGCAGCGAGTGGTAGATGAACGAACCGTGCCGGACGAGCCGGAAGAGCGCGAAGTAGAAGGCGTCGCGACGCTGCGGCCCGCCCTCGCCGGTGCCGCCGAGCCGCCGCGGCAGCGGAAGGAGGTTCCAGGTCGCCCGCAGGGCGTCGGTGTAGGGCTTCGTCTGCCGCCGGCGCCGGCTGATCGAGCGGCGATGGTACGGCTGGAAATCGATGATCAGCCGCGCCGACCCGCGGCCGTGCTGGATGCCCTTGTGCACGAGGGCCCCGAGGGTCGAGGGGTTGTCGTGCTCGACCACCGCCGACTCGCAGAAGGCGATCCGGGCGCCGAACCTCGACTGCGACCGCCACGCGAGCTCGGTGTCCTGCCCGCGGGGGTACTCGGGGTTGAACATGCCGCAGCGGATGAGCGACTCGCGGTGGGCCAGCAGGTTCGCCGAGATGAACGCGGGCGGCTTCTCCTCGAGGATCGAGCGGCGCTGGTCGAAGAGCGCCTCCGCGAAGCGGGCGATCGAGTTCGCCGAGGCGAACGCCACGATCGGCCCACCGACGAACGAGACCCCGGGGTCGCGCCGCCCCGCCTCGACGAGGTTCCGCAGCCAGTCCGGACGCGGTACGCAGTCGGAGTCGGTGAACGCGATCCACGTGCCGCTTGCGGCGAGGGTCGCGGCGTTCCTCGCCCACGAGACGCCGGGTCGCGGCTCGGACAGCACCCGCACCCGCGGCGCGTAACCGGCCAGCACGCGAAGGGTGTCGTCGGTCGATCCGTTGTCGACGGCGATGATCTCGAAGTCCGACGCGGGGCAGTCCTGGGCGAGGATCGCGTCGAGGCAGCGGGCGACGCCCCGGGCGTCGTTGCGGACCGGAACGACGACGGTCACGTCGCGCATCGAGCGAGAGGCCGTCGCCTCGGCGAACGCCACGGCCTCGCGGAGGCCCGGCGCGGGCGCGTCGGCGGTGGGTTCATCGCGTCCCGCGAGACGCCCGGCCACGAGACCGAGCACCGACATCAGGTTGGAATCGCTCGGATGGTCGCGGAACCGCTGCACCAGGGCGGGGCCCAGCGAGTCGATCCAGGCGTGCGCCCCGGGGTCGGCGAGGCGTCGACGTTCGAGCGCGAGGTGCCGTCCGAATTCGCGGGTCGCCTCGGGAGGACGCGGACCGCCCGCGACCACGGCGCGGAAGACCTCGAAGAACTCCGGCGCCCGCCGCGGCCAGTCCCAGGCGGCGATGTCGCGGCCGAGCTCGGCGGCGAGACGCGCATGACCGGCAATCGCCCGCTGGACGCCGCGGTGGAGGCTCTCGAGGTCACGATCGACGAGGAATCCGTTCTCGCCGTCGCGGATGAGCTCGGGCATGTTCCCGACCCGCGTCGAGACGATCGTGCATCCGCACGCCGCGGCCTCGAGCGCCGGATTCGGCGTTCCTTCCGAGTCGCTCGCCACCACGAGCACGGTCGCGCGGTTGTACCACTCGGCCATTTCCGCGGCCGTCCGCTTGGTCACGGCCATGCTGTCGACGAGCAGCTCCTCGCACTCGACACCTTCCTCGCGGAGCCTCGCGAAGAGCGGGACGATGAGCTCGTCGTACCCCTTGACGGCGCGGTTGTACTCCGAACCGCACCAGATCACGCGGGGCCGCCGGCCCTCGACGGGCTCGGTGACGCGGAACGTCGCGAGATCGACGCCGTTGGCGATCGCGACCGACGGCTGCGGACGGCCCGCCCGCTCCCAGTAGTCGCGGTTGTTGAAGATCACGAGGTCGGCGAACTCGAACCAGCGGTGCAGCTCGTCGCGGTAGCGCGGCCAGCCGTTGTTGAACCCGACGACGAGCCGGGTCGAGTGGCCGCCCTCGCGGATCGCCCCGCGCAGCCCGGCCGCCTGCGGGGCGTTCAGGACGAACGCGAGATCGGGGGCCCGCTCGCCAAGGACCGCGGCGCGATGTGCCCGCTGCTCGTCGGGCGACATGCCGACCGTCCGCAGCCTCGCGACCCGCACGCGGAAGTCGTCGGGCGCCAGGCGGGCGAGGGCCTCGGCCCGCCGCTGGTACGCCCAGCCCTCGACGTCGTAGGTGATGAGCAGGTCGATCACGGCCATGGGCGGGCGGAACCTCGCGCGAGGCCGCCGGCCTTTCCTTCCCGTTGATCGACCATCCGGGCAGTCTGCATGACGCGTCGCCGCATGATCAGCCTCCCGCCCCGACCGGCTCGATCCCGCCGCCCTGCCGCAGCCGATACGTCGCGTCGCCCGCGACCGGCCCCGCGAGCTCCTGCACCGAGCCGTCAGGCCAGCGGACCGAGAGCGAGTCGCCCGCGGCGGCGGTGCCGAGGCCGAAGGTCAGCGGAAGCTCGACGCTCGAGAGATAGCTGCGGGCCGGCACGACGCGGCGGCGGAGCGTGCGGTCGCCGACCCGAAGCGAGACCTCGGCACCGATCGCCGAGGTGTTCGGGGCCTTCCCGACGAGCTCGAGCCGGATGACCCGGTTCGCGTCGGCGCGGTCGTTCCGCAGGACCAGCGGCGGGCCGCCCGCCTGCGTCAGCACCAGGTCGGGATCGCGGTCGCCGTCGAGGTCGCCGTACGCGGCGGCGCGGCCGACGATCGGGATCCCGAGGTCGGCGATGCGGGTCTTCGGAAGCTCGACGAACGCGGCCCCGTCCGGCCGGATCCCCGAGATGTTGCGGAAGAACTGCCCCGCCTGCCGGTACTCCTGGCTGCGGTAGACGCGGTTGATCTCCTCCTCGAGGTGGCCGTTCGCAAGCACGAGGTCCTCGCGGCCGTCGAGGTCGCCGTCGACGAAGAGCGTGCCGAACTTGAGCGGCTTGCGGGTCGCGACCGAGAGGCCCTCGGCGATCGCGTCGTCGGTGACGCGGATCGGTCCGGCATCGCCGGTCACGTAGAGCGACGCCGGCTCGTTCGCGAAGTTCCCGATCGCGACGCCCGTCCGCCCGTCGTCGCGGAAATCCGCCGCGTCGATGCCAATCGCGCCGGTCGCGACGCCGTTACGGTCGAACGCGAAGCCGGCGGTCTCGGCGATCTCCTCGAAGGTTCCGTCGCCCCGATTGCGGTAGAGGAAGTTCCGCACGGTGTCGTTGGCGACGAGGATGTCGAGCCACCCGTCGCGGTCGAGGTCGACGAAGGTCACGCCGAGGGCCTTCGCGACCGGCACGCCCGTCGCGTCGTTCACGACCTCGACCCCCGCTTCCCTCGAGACGTCGGTGAACCGGCCGCCGTCGTTCCGCCAGAGGAACGGCTGCACGCCCTCGAATCCAGTCGGCGGGCCGTAGGCACGACCGACGCCGGTGAGCGGGTATCCGACCGCGCGGTCGATCTCGGGGGTCCACTTCACGTAGTTCGCGACGAAGAGGTCGAGGTCGCCGTCGCGGTCGTAGTCGAGGAAGCCGGCGCTCGTGCCCCAGCGGTCCTCCTTCGGCAGGGCCGCGTCGGTGACCTCCTCGAAGCGCGGCTGGAGCGGCCGCTCGGTCACGTTCCGGAAGAGGCGGTCCTGGCCCACCGTCGAGATGAACACGTCGGGCTTCGCGTCGCCGTCGACGTCGCCGACCGCGACGCCCATCGCCTGGAGCGGGACGTCGAGGCCCGAGCCGCTCGAGAGGTCGACGAACTTGCCGGCCCCGAAGTTCGCGAAGACCTTCTGCGTCGGGATCGCCCCGTCGTGATCGAACCACGGCCAAGGACGACCGTTCGTGAAGATGAGGTCCTGCGTGCCGTTCCCGTCGAGATCGGCAATCGCCACGCCGCCTCCGAGCGTCTCGGGAAGCAGCTTCTCGCCGCGGGCCCCGTTCTCGTGCTCGAAGACGATGCCCATGGCGTCGACGAGATCGGTGAAGACCTGGTCGACGTACGCCTCGGGCGGGATGGCCGGGGCGGAGGCCGGTCCGGCCGAGCG
>JBEIUL010000011.1:0-16479 GCA_040374395.1 Phycisphaeraceae bacterium | reverse complement strand
TGCCGGCGGGCGGCGTGCCGAGCGTGACGATCCGTACCGCATGGCCGGCGTTCGCGAGATGCCGGGCGATCGCGTAGCCGTCGCCGCCGTTCTGCCCAGGTCCGCACGCGACCACGACGCCGCGCGGCGGCGCGCCGAGCATGTCGAGCGCGATGCGGGCGCATCCCGCCGCCGCGTTCTCCATGAGCACGATGCCGGGGATGCCGAGCGTCTCGATGCACCGGCGATCGTGTTCGCGGGCGGCGGCGCGGGAGAGAGAGACGGCCATGGGCGGAGGATACGGTTCAGGAGGCCGCGGCACCGCAGTGCCGTCGCCAGCAATCCCGCAGCGCCGCGTGGAATCGCGTCGCGTAGGCTGCGGAATCGAGCAGCGGCGAGGTCCGAAGCCGATCGCGGGCCGTGGCGCGGAACTCGGCGAGGCGCGACCGGTCGGTCGCAAGTCTGGCGGCAAGGCGTGCAAACTCCTCCGGCGTCGACGCCACCAGTTCCGGCCAGCCCGCCGCCGCCAGCAGGCTCGCGCCGACCCGCGCCGCATGCCGGTCACCCGCCAGCGACACGACCGGGACGCCCATCCAGAGCGCCTCGCACGTCGTGGTCGCCCCGTGATACGGGAAGGTGTCGAGGGCGACGTGCATCCGGGAGTAGAGGGCGAGGTGGTCGGCGACGCTCGGCGAATACGCCAGCGTCTCGACGCGATCGACGGCGATGCCTCCGGCGACCAGCCGATCGACGAGACGTTGTCGCGTTCCGGGATCGACGAGCGTACGGCTCTTGAGCAGCAGCCGCGAACCGGGAACCGCCGCCATCGCCGCACTCCACATCGCGATCGCCTCGGGCGCGATCTTCGCCGCGAGATTGAACGAGCCGAACGTGATCGGGGCGTCGACGGGAGGAAGCGTCGGCGTTCCGGCGTCTTCCGGCGGCGTGAAGCACAGGAAGCACGGATCGATCCGCACCAGCCGCTCGGTCGCGAACGCCTCGGATCCTGGCGGATCGGTGATCGAGTCGACGATCCGCACGTCGACCGCCGGATGCCCGGTGGTGTTCGGGTAGCCGATCGCGGTGACGATCACGGGAGCGGGCTTGCGATCGAGGGCCCGAAGGCGCCCGCCGTTGGTGTGCCCGGAGAGCTCGAGCAGCACGTCGATTCGTCTCATCCGGATCGCGGCGTCGAGCGTCGCGTCATCCATCGCCGCCGCCTCGACCCACTCGTCGGTGAGCTCGCGGTACCGCCGCTCGATCACGTCTCCGGCTCGCGGCGGAACGGTCGAGAAGGCGACGAGCACGGCGCCCTTGGGTTTCCTGCGGAAGATCGGCTCGGCGAAGTGCCCGACCGAGTGCGAACGCAGGTCGCCCGAGAGCACCCCCGATCCGCAGCGGCCGGTCGGGATCGAGGTCTGCGGCCGGAGGTTCCGGCCGGAGATTCCCGCCCGGGCCGAGGCGCCGGTGGGCCTCGAACAGCTCCTCTCGTGGCCGGAGCCGATAGTTCAGGTTCAGCAGGAGCGCCTCGCGCGACGCGGCGTGACCCGGATTCCGCGCGACCGCCGCCTCGAGCAGCCCGATCGCCTCGTCGAGCCGTTCCGACTCGGCGAGCGCCGCGGCACGGACCGCGATCAGTTCCGGCCAATCGGGCTTCAGGGCGAGCCCGCGTTCGCTGGCGGCGAGGACCCCGTCCGGATCCTGCAGCCGCTGGCACGCGCTGGCCAGGCCCAGCCACGCGAGCCGATGGCCCGCGTCGAGCTCGACCGCCGCCCGGAACGCGGCCGCAGCCTCCTTCGCCCGACCCGCCTCGAGCAGCGCCGTGCCGAGGTTGTTGCGGTAGCCCGCCACGTGGGGGGCGAGCGTCACCGCCCGGGCGAGGTGATGCAACGCCTCGTCGCGACGCCCCGACTGGACAAGCAGCAGCGAGAGGATCTGCAACGCATCGACATCCTTCGGTTGCAGGCGGCACTTGAGGCGTACCGCCGCGAGCGCTGCGTCGACGCGTCCCTCGCGGGCATCCTTCAGGGCTCGTTCAAGCGTCGGATCCATCGTTCCGACATCGTCTCGCAGATCGCTTCCGGACGCAAAGGTGTTTCATGAGGTGTTTCACGTTGGACGGACGAGACGTGACGTGGCCGGCGGCGAAAAGGTGTTTCATGAGGTGTTTCATGAGGCGTTCAATGCACGCCGGATTTTCTGCGTTACACGGCGTTACACGCTTCCGTCGCCCGTGACCATCGATACACTCCGGCCGTACCGCGACGCGTGCGAGCGCGACGTGGCGAACGGAGGACCTGATGCCCAAGAAGCGCCCACGAGGGAACGATGAGTCTCGACCGCTGCGCCTGCCGAGCTGGCTGCGTGGCATGCTTCGCAAGCATGGGCGTACCTGCCCGGCCTGCAAGGCGCCGGCCGGCCGCGCCGACGCGATGCGGATCCAGTTCCGGATCCACGAGTCGCGGCCCGACTGCGGCATCGGGCACGTCGACGCGGGAGTCGCGTTCACCTGCCGCGGATGCCGGGCCCCGTTCGAGCACTGGATCCCGTTCAAGCCCGGGATCGCGTGGGCGACGGTGCTGGGGTTCTTCCTCGACGACGACCAGCCAGACCCGGCGGCCGTGCGATCGCCGCGAAAGTCGCACGCGAATCCTCGCCGGCGGGCGGTCCGCCCGAGTGTTCCCGACGACCGCAAGCGGCTCGGGCCGATCTCGGACGGCGAGCGAGACCGACTGCTTGATGCGCTGCGGCGGTGCCGCACGACCGGCGGATTCATGCGGGCGCTGGGCATCGACCGGCAGCGCCACCCCGATGCCTGAACAGAAAACCGGCCGGGCCCCCGGAGGCGACCCGGCCGGTCCGAAGATCCGCGAGCGTCGACCGCGTCACTCAGGACACGGCACCTCCCGTTCGACGTTGACGTGCACCCCGTAGAAGTTGTTCTGCGGGACCATCAGGCAGAACGGGCTGGACTCGGCGTCGAAGTGGTTGGCGAAAAGGCCCGGGCTCGGGTTGCCCGACGGCGCCGTCGCGTACCCCTGCACCTTCACGCTGGCATCGGTGTCGGGATCGAAGCGGAAGCCGTCGTCGAGAACGACGCAGATCTCGACCAATCCGCCCGAGGGCTGCGAGAAGGTAACCATGCCGGCGGGCATCGTCTGTCCGGCGTACAGCGTCACGGCCATCGCTTCGCCGTTGTAGCGGGTGTAGGTAGCCCAGTTGCCGCGCGTGACGTACCGGGTGCCGGCCGACCACGCGGTTTCGTCGGCGTAGCACACTTCAGCCGGCCGCTCGACGCACACCGGGCCGATTCCGCACCCGTACGCGACCTGCTGCCCGGCCTTCGTCGCGACGATCGCGCATCCGGCATCGAGCGTCTGGCCCTCGGCCAGCACCGAGGTGTCGAACGTGACGGTCCAGGTGTGGCACCCGTCATCCTCGACGCCCTCGTCCCACTTGACGCCGGTCACGCCCGTGGTCGGATCGGTGTTCACGTCGAACACCGTCGGCTCGCCGTCGAGCGTCGCGCCCACGACCAGGTCGACCATCGTCTTCCCCTCGAGGAGGCAGTCGATCTGGACGAGTCCGACGTTCCAGTGGCTGAGCGACGGCTGCCGATCGGCGCCGTTGTCGAGCTGGCAGACCCGGTATCCGAAGGTCATGTACTGCTCCTGGGTGACCGCCCCGAGGAATTTTCGAGCAGCCGGCCGAGCAGTCGGGCGGCGACTGCGCGACCGCCACGCCCGTCCAGACCACGGCCATCGCCACCGAACACGCCGCCATCCTCATGACCATCGACATGGGAACCTCCTTGGCGAACGCCGGTCGCGCGAGACGACCGACGGCCGCACGCTGCGGCCGTCACCGGTCCCCGACTCGATCGGACGTGGATCGCCATTCCGCCCGTGCTCCGGCACGGAACGGATCGCGTCCCGTCCCGAGGCGTCACGCGAGCATCGGCGACAACCGTAGCGAGGTGGCATGGCGAGATCGAGCCCGTCATCCGATTCCGGGGGCACGTCCTGCAGCACCGACGCGTCCGCACGTCCGGACCGCGCTTCGGTCGGGCACCGTTCACCGCCACCATCGCCGACGTCCAGACCCCGCCGTTCCAAGTCGGCATCCTCGCCTCGGGGCCGCGCGGCTGGCGTCGCGGCGGCGTTCGCCTTCCCGGCGATCGGCCTGTTGCTGCGGCGAGGAAGCGCTCGCGCAGACCGCCACGCTCATGGCTGACCTGCGGGTCGATCGGGACGGTCCGCACGACCGAGGCGGACCGCCGGCGGATTCAGACCGTCGGCAATGCCCAGCCGTCGCGGTACGCGCGGCGGACGATCGATCTCGTCGCTTCCTCGTGGTTCGTGAACGACAGCGTCTTCTTGTCCCACCGCAATTCCTTGCCCGGGAACCTCGCCGCCCGCGAGCACAGCAAGCCCGCCTCGGCCATCGCCGCGCCGGCCGCGAAGGGCGTCTGCACGAAGACGTCGGGCTTGCCGAGGATCTTGTCGACCCACGAGTGCCAGTGGTTGCGGGCGGTGACCGTCCCCTGCCCCGGAATCGTCTTCCAGTCGACGGGCTTGCCGCCGCGCCAGACCTCGATCTCGCCCTCGGGCCGCACGAGCAGGATGCCGTCCTCGCAGACGACGAGCGTCCCGATGCCGGGGAAATCGCCCGGAGGAAGCCCGAGCGCCGCCCGCGACGGCGCTTGGCTCTTGTCGCAGTAGTGCACGACGAAGCGCGGCCCGGCGAAGCGGTCAGGCGAGCCGGCGACGTCGTAGGTGAGCGTCGAGGCGACGTGCTGGGCGTGGTAGAAGTCGCTCGGCGTCCGCGTGTGCGAGAGCACGGCATACGGCGACGGCAGCTCGTAGGCGAACTGGATCACGTCGAGCAGGTGCGTGCACCAGTCGCCGAGCTGGCCGGTGCCGTAGTCCCACGATGAGCGCCACTGCACCGGGGCGAGGCCCTCGCGGAACGGGGCGTCCTGCGTGCAGCCGAGCCAGAGCTTCCAATCGAGGTTCGCGGGCGGCGGCGACGGCTCCTTGAGGCCGCCGTACCAGAAGTAGCCGTCGCCCTTGTCGGGCGGACCGGAGATCCAGACGTGGGCCTCGATCGCCTTGCCGAGCAGGCCGCGGCGCAGGATGTCGACCGCGTGCTGCCGGCCGGGCGGGCCCATCCGCTGGTTGCCGACCTGCGTGACGAGGTCGGGCCGCCTCGCGATGGCCGCCTCGATCGCCGCGACTTCCGACAGCTGCTGCACGAGCGGCTTCTGGCCGTAGACGTGCTTGCCGTTCTTGAGGGCCAGAAGATCGACGAACGCGTGGTTGTGGTCGGGCGTGCAGACCACGACCGCGTCGAACTTCCCGCCGTGCTTGTCGAACGCCTCGCGCACGTCGCGACAGGTGAAGGCCTGCGGGCGGTCCTTCGCGACCTCGGCGAGGGCGTCGGCGTCGACGTCGCAGAGGCCGGTGAACACCACGTCGGCGTGCTTCTCGAGCTGGTCGCGGTCGGCCGGCGCGATCGTGCCGCCGACACCCACCTGCAGCAGCTGCAGCTTCCCGAGCTTCCCGCGGAACGGGCGGCGCGGCGAGGGCGAGGCGCCCGAAGCGTCCGAGGCGAAAGGAACGAGCCCGCCGAGGGCCATCGCCCCGGCGGTCGCGGCGGCGGTCCGGATCACGGTACGACGGTCGAGCATGCGAGGGCTCCTCGGGATGGGTGCGGCGGACGGGCCGGCGGATGCTAACGGCTCGAAGGCACGGGCCCCAGGCCCCGAGCGGCAGCGTGAGGCCGGACGGCCCGACCTCCCGGCGATCCTTGGGGCGTGGGACACGCCGAAGCGCGAACTCTCGATGCAGGTCTCGGCCTGGGGCGACTGCTGACGCGCCGGCCCGAGCGGCCCGCGAACATCTCAAGTGTCCGCTTCGGGCGACTCCGCCTGTCCGCGAAGCACCTTCCGGATCGCGGTGAACCGCGCGTGCCCGCCGGGCAGGATCCGGAACAGCAGCGCGTAGGCGCCGAGGAAGCACCCGCCCTGCACGACCAGCCGCAGCGGGGCCGACCACGCCGCGGGCTCGATCAGGTAGGCGAGCGCCCCGGCCAGACCCGCCGCGATGGCGGCCGGCCAGGTGACCCGACCGAGGTCGCGAAACCGAAGAAACGTCCCCGAGTAGGCGTAAAGCAGCGCCGGCACCCGCAGCGCCAGCTGTGAAACGCTAAGGGCGATGGCCACGCCGGCCGCACCCCACGGGAGGCCGATGACCGTCGCCAGCAGCGAGACGAGCGTCGCAACGACGACCCAACGGAACTGCCGGCCCGCCCGGCCGAGCGGGAGGTAGACCCAGATGATCGATGGATTGAGCGAGAGCACGAGACCGCACGGCGCGAGCAGCCGCAGCAGGGTCGCGGTCTCGTCCCAGCCCGGACCGAGCAGGGTCCCGACCATGGCCGGAGCGGCCGCCGCCGTGAAGACCGCGATGGGGAAGGCGATCGCCGCGACCACGCTGCAGAGCCGCAGGTAAAGCCTCCGGAAGGCCTCGGGCTCGTGCTGCAGCCGACTGAGCGCCGGAATCGCCGCGGAACTGAAGGGCAGGTTGAACTGCGTCGCCGGCAGCACCATCAGCTGGAACGCGCGATCGTAGATCCCGAGCGGTCCGAGGCCGACGAACTTCCCGATGAGGATGCTGTCGATGTTGTGACTGACCGCGGTCAGCAGGCGGCTCGCCGCCACCAGGCCGCCGAAGCCCAGCATCGCCCGCAGGCTCGCGACCCGCGACGGCGGACCGGGGCGCCAATCCGACGCGATCCAAGAGGCGGCGAGCAGCGTCGCCGACGTGCCCACGCTCTGCCCGACGAGCGCCCACGGTCCCGCGCCGGCCATCGCGAGGATCACGCCGATCGCCGACCCGACCGTGAGCGACACGGCGTGCGCGACCGCGAGGGCCCGGAAGCGGAATCCGCGGCGAAGCAAGGCCCGGTGCTGCGAGCCGAGCGCCGCGAGCAGGAAGTTCACCGAGAGCGCGGAAAAGATCCACGTCAACTCGGACCTTCCGAAGAACGCGGCGACGAGCGGCGAGATCGCCGCGCCGCCGACCGAGCAGGCCGTGCCGAACGCGAGATTGATCCAGAACAGCGTCGAGCACTGCTCGTCGCTGATGTCCGCCCGCTGCACGACCACGTCGCCGAGACCGACCTCCTCGAGGACCCGCACGATCGCGATGGTGGCGATCGCGGTCGTCACGAGCCCGTACTCCTCGGGCGTGATCCAGCGGGCCATCACCGCGGTGCCCGCGATGGCCGCCAGCGTGCCGGCATACCGGGCCACGAGCATCGACGCGGCGCCCCCGAGGACCACCCGCCCGAGACGGTCTGCTTCCGCGGTCATGAC
The DNA here is from genome assembly GCA_040374395.1 of Phycisphaeraceae bacterium. Taxonomy (GTDB): domain Bacteria; phylum Planctomycetota; class Phycisphaerae; order Phycisphaerales; family SM1A02; genus JBEIUL01. The sequence continues at coordinate 9,122 of JBEIUL010000011.1, read as the reverse complement.
GATCCCCGGCGCCGGCTCGCCGGTTCCGCAAGTCGCCGCCTCCTCGAGATGCTCGCGGTCATCGCCCCGATGCTATCGGATCGGGAAGCCCTCCCCCTTCCGTCCCGTCCGTCGAACGAACTCTTCCCCCTCACCCGACCGCACGCGGATCCCATGAAACGGGGCGGGTCCCGAAGGAGCCCGCCCCGCGCTCGTGGACCGATCGATGTTCCGTCCGATCGATCGAGATTACGGGGCCGACGGCGGCACGTGCGAGGGGAAACATCCCTCAACCGACGGTTCGCATCGCGTGCCTCACCGCAGGCATGCCCGCAGCGCGACCAGTTCCTCGCGCGAGATCTTCCCGTCGCGCCGGCACGAGGCGTGCAGGTGCGGCGAGACGCCGAGGAAGTTCCTCGCGTTCGACGCCCGCACGCCGCCGCCCGGAACCACCTCGACCGGTGTCCGACCGAGCTGCACGGCGAGGCTCTCGGAGAGAGACAGGTCGGCCGCCAGCACCTCGAGCCGCTCGTGCAGGGTCGCGACCGAGGCATCCCAGCCGAGCACCCCCGCGGTCACCACGCGGACGAAGCCGAGCGAGGTGAGGTCACGCATCGCCCGGCGGCGATCGACGATCAGGTCGAACGTGCGCAGGAACGCCGCGACCAGGCCGAACTGGTCGGCGAGGGCCTTCATGCGCCCGCATGCCTCGAGATCGACGTGACCATCGGGCGTCAGCAGCCCGACCGCGACCGAGTGGGCCCCGGCCTTTGCGCACGCCTCGATCTCGCGGAGCGACGCGTCGAGAACCGCCGGCGTCGCGGTGAAGGCCGCGACGTCGAGCTCGCGGCGGGCCCCGGGCAGTTCCGGCCGGATCATCGCGACAACCGTGCACGAGGTCCCCTCGACCGCCTCGCGGGCGGCCCGGACCAGCTCGCTCCGCGGCGTCCAGCCCTCGCTCGACAGGTCGTGGCAGAGCTCGAGCCGGTCGGCGAAGGGAATGGCGAGCCGGGCCCCCTCGATCGAGTCGACGGGAACCTCGAGCGTGGCGCGGAGTGACGGCGTCGGCATGGTCGGCGGACGATACCGGCCCATCACTCCCGTTCGCGATCTCGACGCGTCGCCCGGTACGATTTCGCCGGTCGACCTCGTTCGCGAAATCGGGGTCCACCGCTTCCCAACAACCCGACCCGGCCCCTCACCCGCCCGTCCGCCCTCCACGGAGCTTCGCATGCTGACCGTCCGCGAGCTGTTCAAGATCTTCCCCGGCCCCGTCGCCGCCCTGCGCGGCGTGTCGCTCGAGATCCCGAACGGCCTCTTCGGCCTGCTCGGGCCGAACGGAGCGGGCAAGAGCACCCTGATGGGCATCCTCACCGGCCAGCTCGAGCCGACCGCGGGCTCGGTCATCCTCGGCGGCGTCGACATCGTCGCCGATCCCGACGCGGTGCGCCGCTCGCTCGGCTACCTGCCGCAGGAATTCGGCTTCTATCCCGACCTCACCGGGCGGAAGATGCTCGAGCTGCTGCTCACGCTCAAGGGCGTGCACGCGCCGGGCGGGCGGCGGAAGCTCGCGCTCGAGCTCCTCGACCGCGTGAACCTCGGACACGCGGCCGATCGCAAGGTCGGCGGCTACTCGGGCGGCATGCGGCAGCGGCTCGGCCTGGCCCAGGCGATCGCGGGATCGCCGCGGCTGATCATCGTCGACGAGCCGACCGCGGGGCTCGACCCCGAGGAACGCCACCGCTTCTACCGGCTGCTCGCCGAGCTCGGGAAGGACCGCATCGTGCTGCTCTCGACGCACATCGTCGAGGACGTCGCGACGCTCTGCCCGCGGAGGGCGATCCTGCGGGCGGGCCGCGTGGTCGCCGACACCACGCCATCGGCGGCCCGGGCCTCGATGGACGGTCGCGTCTTCGAGGGCATGGTGCCCGACGGCGATCTGGCCGCGTTCGCCGCGCGGCATCGCGTGCTGTCGGCGATCCTCGTCGAGGGCACGACCAACCGCGTGCGGACCAGCGTGGCGAGGGCGGGCGAGTCCGGGCCCGACGGCTTCCGACCGGCCTCGCCGACGCTCGAGGACGCCTACCTCGACCTGATCCGCGGCCCGCTCGGCAGCATGGGCGCCGCGGCCGGAGCGGCGGCGTGAGCCCGCGCCGCGTCCTGGCCGTCGCCGCGGTCGACTGGAAGGCCGCGTGGAAGCGCCCGCTGTGGCTGATGCTGCTCGCGATCTACGTGCTGCTGGCGATCGGCATGGTCGGCGGCAACGTCCGGATCGGCTCGGGCGACTCGAACGCGGGCGGCGCCGAGGCGTGGATCAATTCGCAGTTCAACGTCGCGTTCCTCATCGGAAACCTGGTGGCGCTCTTCGCACCGTTCTTCGCGGCGATCGCGACCGGCCTGCCCGTGCTGCAGGATCTCGACCGCAAGATCGACCGCATCCTCTACGGCACGCCCCTGCGGCCGTCCGAACACGTCGCGGGGCGGTTCCTCGGCGCGACCGGGCCGCTGCTCGCGGTCACCGGCGGCTTCATCGTCGCCCTGATGCTCGCCCTGCAGTTCTGGCCGATCGACAACCCCGAGAAGCAGCGCGGCCCGTTCGTCGTCGCGAACTTCCTGTGGCCGGCGACGCTGCTCTCGCTGCCGCTGCTGCTCGCGGTGTCGGGCGGCGCGCTCTGGCTCGGGGCCCGCACCCGGTCACCGCTGGCGGTCTTCCTGATGCCGATCGGGGTACTCATACTCTGCCCGATCCTGCTCTGGAACTGGAGCCCGGAATGGCTTCCGTGGGGCTGGAACCGCGCGCTCATGCTCGTCGACCCGACCGGGGTCCGCTGGCTGAACGAGACGTGGCTGAAGGCCGACCGCGGCGTCGCGTTCTACAACACGCAGCCGATCGTGCCGGACGCGGCCTTCGCGGCCAGCCGCATCGCGTTCGCGCTCGTCGGTCTCGCGTTCGTGCCGCTCGCGACGCGGTCGCTCGTCCGCGGGAAGCGCACGCGGGACGAGCGCCGGCTCGACCCGGCGTCGCTCGCGTCGATCCCGCCTGCGGGCGGCGCGAGCGCCGTGGCTCCGGTCGCCGGCCGCCGCCTCGACGGGCTCGCGATGGAGACCCGCGTGCCGGGGTCGCTCGCCGCGTTCCGCACCGTGCTCGGCAGCGAACTGCGGATTCTCCTTCGCAGCCCGGGCGTCTGGCTCTTCACGCCGCTCATCGCCCTGCAGGTCGTCGGGTCGAGCTTCGCGTCCGACCTCTGGCTCGACACCCGCCCGCTCGAGACCTTCGGCTCGCTCGCGACCTCGAGCTTCAACACGCTGACGCTGCTGCTCATCCTGCTCACGCTTTTCTACACGGTCGAAAGCATGGTCCGCGAGGAGCGGCTTGGCTTCGCCCCGGTCTTCCGGGCGACGCCGATTCCCACGCGGGCGATGCTCGCGGGCAAGATCACGGCGAACGCCGGGCTCGCGCTGGTGGTCATGGCCGCGACGATGCTCGGGTGCCTCGTGGTCGTCGCGATCCAGTGGGCCTCCACCGGTACGCTCGTCCCGCTCGAGTTCGGCGTCTTCGTGAAGCTCTGGGGCGTGATCCTCACGCCGACGCTGCTGGTTTGGAGCGCCTTCATCGCGCTGGTCCACGGCCTCGTCCGCAACCGCTACGCGACGTGGGGCATCGGACTGGCCGTGCTCATCGCCACCGGCATCCTGCAGCTCTGGGGCTACCTCAACTGGGCGAGCAACTGGCACCTCTGGAACGCCCTGGTCTGGAGCGACATCGATCGGCTCGGATTCTACGGCACGTCGCTCGTCGCGAACCGGCTGTTCATGCTTTCGCTCGCCGCGCTCTTCCTGACGCTGGCGGCGTCGGCCTTTCCGCGGCGCGTCCGCGACCCACAGCGGACGATCGACCATGTGCGGCCGAAGCCGGTGCTCTTGGGCCTGCTTCGGCTCTCGCCGCTGGTGGCGATCGCGCTGGGCCTCGGCCTGTGGACCTGGATCGAGTCGCGCACCGGCTTCCAGGGTGCGGTCCTCCGCCGCGAGGCCCGCGACTACCGGAAGCGGAACGACGCGACGTTCCGCGACGCGCCGGTGCCCGCCCTCGCGAAGGTCGACGCGGCGGTCGAGGTCGATCCCGCACAGCGCCGCCTCTGGGTCTCGGGCAGCTACGTGATCCGCAACCCGCACGCCGAGCCGATGACGCGGATCCCGCTCACCGCCGGCCGCGGCTGGGAGAACCTCGCATGGACGCTCGACGGTGTGCCGCAAAAGCCCGTCGGGAAGGACGATTTCGCGGCGCCGCCCTACCTCGAGGACCGCGCCGGGCTCTGGACCTTTACGCTGGCCGAACCGCTCGAGGGCGACCGCACGATCACCGTCGGCTTCGCGTTCGACGCGACCTTCCCCGCGGGCTGGACCCGCAACGGGGGCGGCGTCGCCGAGTTCATCCTGCCTTCGGGCGTCGTGCTCACCAGCTTCTCGGCGAACTTCATGCCGGCGGTCGGGTACCTCGACGGCATCGGCGTCGACGACCGGAACGCGGTCGACGCGAAGGATCCCGAGCCCGAGGCGTGGAAGGGCCTGACGCCGCCTGCCTTCGGCAGCGCGTGGGCGTTCGACCTCCGCATGACCGTGACCGGACCGGCCGACTGGGAACTCAACGCGGTCGGCGTGCCGGGCGAGCCGACGATCGAGGGCGACCGCAAGACGGTCACCTGGGTCACCGACCACCCCGTGCGCTTCTTCAACCTCGCGGGCGGCCCGCTCGTGCGGAACGACGGCGAGGGCAGCTCGATCTTCCACAGCCCGCGACACCCGTGGAACATCGGCACGATGACCGAGGCGCTCGACGCGTCGCGGAAGCACTACTCGGAGTGGTTCGCACCCTACCCCCGCCGCGACCTGCGGCTCACCGAGTTTCCCTCGCTCGCGAACTACGCCCAGGGATTCCCGGGCAACATCACCTTCAGCGAGAGCATCGGGTTCCGCACGCGGAACGCGAAGGACGACGACGTCGACCTCGTCTTCTTCGTCACCGCCCACGAGGCGGCCCACCAGTGGTGGGGGAACATGCTCATGCCGGGCCGCGGCCCCGGAGGCAACATCCTGAGCGAGGGCATGGCGAACTTCAGCTCGGCGCTGCTCACGCTCGAGAAGCGCGGCGAGACGGCGATGCGGAAGATGCTTCGGCAATGGGAGGATTCGTACGCGAACGGGCGGGTCGCCGACAGCGAGCGGCCGCTCAACCTCACCACCGGAACCCGGCCCGGCGACACCACCGTGACCTACGACAAGGGCGGCTGGGCGTTCTGGATGCTGCTCGAGCACATGGGCCGCGAGCGGAATCTGGCGGGCATCCGCGAGTTCATCGCGACCTACCGGGACGGCCCCGACTACCCGCTCATCGAGGATTTCCTCGCGGTCCTGCGGAAGCACGCCGCCGATCCCGCGGCGTTCGACACCTTCGCCACGCAGTGGTTCCTGCGGGTCCTGGTGCCCGAGTTCCGGTTCTCCGACGCGACGGTCACCGGGGGCGACGGCTCGTGGCGGGTGGCGGCCACGGTCGAGAACGCCGGCACCGGCACGGTCGAGGTCGAGATCGCGGCCGAGGGCGAGGCGCCCGAGGGGTCCGAAGGCAAGGAAGCCCCCGCCCCGCCACGGTCGATCGCTCGGGTGACGCTCGCTGCCGGCGAACGGAAGGCCTTCGAGGTCACGTGCAGCTTCCCGCCGAAGCGACTGGTCGCCGATCCGGACGTGCGGGTGCTGCAGCTCCGCCGCAAGCTCGCCGAACTCACGCTGCCGAAGGCGACGGTCGCGGCGATGCCGTGAGCCGGTCGATCGCCCCGGTCACGACGACGAACCCGAGCAGCCCGGGATCGACCAGCGAATCCCACAGGTTGTCCGACTCGTGCAGGCCGATCGACCACGCGGCGAGGGCAAGGGCGAGGATCGTCGTCCAGCCGCCGTGGCCGCGAAGCCACGCGGCGAGGCCGACCGACGCGACGCCGGCCACGAGCCACGTCGAGTTCCAGCCGAGCCGGTAGAGCCCGTTCTCGCTGCCGGGCACGCCGAAGACCGGCAGGTAGAGAAGGCCGGCGAGCACCGCGAGGCCGAGCACGGCGGCAGTGCCGCGTGGCCGGGCCGGCACCAGCCGCGGGACGAGCAGCCACGCGAGCAGCACGAGCACGGTCACCACGCTCGGGTCGCCCCAGATTCCGCGAAGGCTTTCGGCCAGCGAACGCGTCGGCCCCCAAGGCAGCAGCGCCGACGCCACCGCGATGATCGCGATCGCCGGCCGCGGGGCTCCTGACCGCCTGCCGAGCGCCGCCAGCGCAACCGCGACCGCCGCCGCGACCAGCACGCCCTGCGCCGCCAGCCCGAAGGCGATGCCGTCGATCGTCATCGCGGTCCTCCCGCGCCGCGCTCGGACTCGTCGAGCCACGCGAGCGTGAAGTGATGAAGCCGAATCAGCTTCCGCTGCTCGGTGTAGGCGAACCAGACGGTTCCCCGCTCGTCGACCGCGAGCGACGGGTACGAGAACTCCGACGCCCCGGTGCGGCTCGTCGCGATCGTCGCGACCCGCGTCCACGTCGAGCCCCGGTCGCGCGACCGAAAGAGCGCCAGCGTCGCCCGGCCGCGCTCGAGCGGATTCGCGGCCATCAGCAGCGACCCGTCGGGCAGCGTGGCGAGCGCGACCGCCGCGTTCGGGTTCGCGAGATCGCGGGCCGGCGCCTCATCCCACGTCACGCCGCCGTCCCCGGTGCTCGACCAGCGGACCCGGCCCTCGTCGTGGCTGCCGTCACGGAGCGCCGCCACCGCACTCGCCGCATCGATCGCGACCGCGGCCGGCTGCAGCGCTGCCACCGGCTGCGGCATGGGCGCGGCGTCGACGACGCGGAAACTCTCGTCGATCCGCACCCAGAGCCCCTCGGTCGTGATGAACTCGTGGTACGCCGGCAGACCCCATCCCGACCATTCCCCCTCGCCGCCGGCCATCGCGAGCGGCGGGGCCTTCACGAGCGTCGAGAAGTTGAGGAACGGCGAGAGCACCAGCCGCCGGCCGGCCCACGAGCCCGGTTCGCCCTCGCCGCGCGACGAGAGGAGGTTCACCGAGCTGCCCGACCAGCCGCCGACGCTCACGCTCGTGACGAACAGGTGGATCGTGCCGTTCGGCAGGATCGCGACCGACGGGTTACCGAGCTTGCGGATCGAGCGGCCGACCAGCGAGCGGAGTTCCGCCCGGTCGAGCGCCTTCCAGCTGCGCTCGAGCTCGCCCTCGGGCGAGACGTTCGCGAACAGGATCTGGACGTCCTTCGCCCCTTCCCGCGAGCCGGCGAACCACGCGACCAGCGTGCCGCCGCCGGGCCGCGGGGCAAGCGATGCCGCGTGGCACGATGGATGCGGCGCGGGCATGGTGATCGACCCGGTGCGGGCGGGGGCGGCGCGGGCTGCCGCCTCGTCGATGCGTGGCGGAACGAACCGGGCCGGGGGCGGCGGCCTCATGGCCACGCTGGCGATCGCCGCGGCGGTGCCGAGGGCAAGCGCGACGAGCGGCCACGGGCTCGGCGTGCGGGAAATCGAAGCCAGGCGTTCGCTCATGCGGATCCCGGAACGGGGCGTCGGCACGATAGCATCCGCATCCGCGAAGCCCCCGCAGCGACCCCTGCAGCGACCCATGGACGTACGCCTCCAGAGAGCGATCGATCGTTGGGTCGGCGTGCCCGCCTGCGCGGCGCTCTCGCTCGGCCACGCGATCGCGTCGGGCCCCTTGCCGCCGCTGCCTCCGAAGCCGCGGATCCTGGTCATCCTGCTCTCCGAGATGGGCAGCCTCGTGCTTGCCGAGCCGCTCTTCCGCCGCATCGACGAGCGCTGGCCGGGCGCCGAGGTGCACATGCTGCTCTTCAAGCGGAACCGGCCGCTCCTCGACCTGCTGGGCGTCGTGCCCGCCGAGCGGATCCACGTGATCCGCGACACCTCGGCGAAGGACCTCGCCGCCGACCTGTGGGCGACGATCCGGCGGATCCGCTCGCTCGACTTCCACGCGACGATCGACTGCGAGCTCTTCGCCCGGGTCGGCGCGATCCTCTCGGGCCTGTCCGGGGCCCCCCGCCGCGCCGGCTTCCACCGCCACACGCAGGAAGGGCTGTACCGCGGCTCGTTCCTCACCGATCCGGTGCTCTACAACCCGTACCGGCACCTCTCGCACCAGCTCGTCACCCTCGTCGACGCCCTCGCGTCGAGCAGTTCGCCGCGGGCGAAGGAATTCACCCAACCGACCGCGTTCACGCCGCCCGAATTCACGCCCGAGCCGGGCGAGCTCGAGCGCGAGATCGGACAGCTGCACACCGACTTCCCCGCCCTGCGCGGGCAGCGGCTCGCCCTCGTCTACCCGAGCGGCGGGCTGCTCGCGATCCGCGCCTGGCCCGAGCCGCACTACGTCGAGCTGGTCCGCGGCCTGCGCAGCGACGGCCTCGCGGTCGGTCTCATCGGCATGCCCGACGACCGCGAGCTGAACGAGCGGATCCGTGCGGCCGCGGGCGGCGGCGACCGGTGCGTGAACCTCGCCGGCTACACGCGTTCGGTGCGGCACCTGATCACGCTCTTCCGCCGCGCGTCGATCCTCGTGACCAACGACGGCGGCCCCGGGCAGTTCGCGGCCCTCACGCCGCTGCCGACCATCGTCTTCTTCGGGCCCGAGACGCCCACGCTCTACCGCAGCTGGAGCCCGCACGCCTTCGCGTTCCACGAGCCGCTGCCCTGCTCGCCCTGCCTCACCGCGTACAACCATCGCCTCTCGCCCTGCGACGGCGACAACCAATGCCTGAAGCGGATCAAGCCCGAGGCGGTGCTCGCGAAGGCCCGCGAGATGCTGCCGACCGCGCGGCCCGTCGGGGTCGACCGGTGAGCGCCCCGATCTCCGAACGGGCCCGCGCCGCCGCCGCGAAGGGCTGGGACCAGCGCGGCCGTTTCGTGAAATTCGGCGTCGTCGGCGCGAGCGGCGTGCTCGTGAACCTCGCGACGCTCTGGCTCGCCCGCGATCACCTGCTGAAGGCGGTGTCGCCCGAATGGCTGCGGCTGAACGGGGCGATCGCCCTCGCGATCCTCGTCAGTACGCTCAGCAACTTCCACTGGAACCGCCGCTGGACGTGGGTCGACCG
>JBEIUL010000107.1:0-7302 GCA_040374395.1 Phycisphaeraceae bacterium | reverse complement strand
GGCAGGTGGAAGTTCGTGAGGAGCGCGTCGACGCGGCGGAAACGGAAGCCGGGCGTGATGAGGAGTCGCGTGTCCCAGGCCAGGTCCCCCGCCAGCGCCGCGTCAGCATCGGGCATCGATTCGAGCGTCCGCACCGACGTCGTGCCGACCGCGACGATCCGGCCGCGACCGGCGGCGCGGGCCGCCAGGACCTCGGCGAGCGCCGCCCGCGACGCGGCCGGCACCAGGCACCGCTCGCGGTGCATCGGGTGGTCCTCGATGCGGTCGACCTCGACCGGCTTGAACGTGCCCATGCCGACCTCGAGCTCGACGGGAATCTCGCGCACGCCGCGCGTCTTAAGTTCCGCACGCAGCGACCCGGTGAGGTGCAATCCCGCCGTCGGCGCCGCGACGCTCCCGCCGAGGCGCGGCGCCGCGACCGCGAAGCTCGTCTGGTAGTCGCGCCGGTCGCGGGCCTCGATCGCGGCGTCATCGCCCTCGCCCCCCTGCTCGCGGGCCCTGCGGATGTACGGCGGCAGCGGCGTCCAGCCGACCGCCTCGACCGCCGCCCCGAGCCGTACGAGGTACCCCTCGGCCTCGCGGCCGACGAGCTCGAGCGACGCCTCGCCGGTCTCGAGCGGAGCCTCGAGGGCGAGCCGCTCGCCGATCGCCGCCTTCTTCGCGTTCCGCAGGAGCGCGAACCAGCCGCCCGCCCCGAGCTCGCTGCGCGGCTCGACGAGAAGCCCGTCGACGCGGGCCCCGGTCGCCCGCCGGGCCTTGATCCGGGCGGGAATGACCCGCGTCGCGTTCACGACCATCGCGTCGCCGGCGGCGAGAAACCCCGGAAGGTCCCCGACCGTCGCGTGAGTCACCTCGCCCGACGCCCGCGAGACGACCATCAGCCGGGCGGATTCCCGCGGCTCGGCCGGATGCGTCGCGACGAGCGACTCGTCGAGCGGATAGTCGAGCTCGTCGGTGCGCATCGCGACCTCACGCCCGCGCGGCCGCGGGCAGGAACGCCCGCAATTCCTCGGGCAGTCGCGCGATGCCTCGGCGGGTTGCCTTCGCGACCGCGTACTCCATGCTGCGCCGGAATCGATCCCGCGTGCGGTCGTCGATCTCGAGGCCGCGGGCCTCCATCGCGGCGAACGACCATTCCCAGGCCCGCAACTCCTCGAGGCAGCGAGGCCGGACCGCGCCGAGGCCGATCGCGTGGTGGCCGACCTCGTGCAGGAAGATCGCGCAGCTCAGCGGGCTCTTCGGATACGGGCTCTCGAGCATCCGCTGGACGCGGCCGTCGCGGAATCGCAGTTCCCACGCGCACCCCGACATCGAGCGGCGCCATCGCCGCACGCGGAATCCGTACGCGTCCTTCATCTCGGCGACGACGGCGTCGTAGGCCTCGGCCCGCGGCGAGGGCCGTCGGGCCTTCGGCTTCGCCTTGACTTCGGGTCGCCGCCGGACGACCGCGGCCGCGGGCGCCGCCGCGACCGGTTCGGACGGGAACAGCAGCAGCTGGACGAGTCGCAGCAAGGGTCGGATGCCGGAACGGAGGGCCACGTCAGGACGCCTCCATCGCCATCGGCTCGACCGGCGTTCCGGCCGCAGCGCGGGCCCCGCGGAGGAACTCCTCCCACCGCATCGGCCGGCCGCCCGCGGGCTGCACCTCGATCGGGACGAGCGATCCCGCGAGGCAGGCGATCGATCCGTCCGCGGCCAGCGTTCCCGCCGCCCCGGACGCCGCCGCCTCGTCACGCACCCGCAGGAGCTTCACCCGGGCCGCCCCGATCCGGACCTCGCACCCCGGCTTCGGCGCGAACGCGTGCGTTTTCCGCCGGATCGCCTCGGCCGTCATCGACGCGGGATCGACCCGCGTGTCGTCGCGGCCGATCTTTCGGGCCCGGGTCACGAGCGACTCGTCCTGGACCTGCGGCGAGAGCGTGCCCCGCCGGAAATCCGCGAGCGCGGGAAGCACCACCGACGGACCGAGGGCCGCGAGGCGGTCGTGCAGCTCGGCCGCGGTCTCGAGCCGGTCGATGGGCGTCGCCGCCGACCGGTACACCACGCCCGCGTCCATCCGCTCGGCGATCGAGATCACGCACACCCCGGTCTCGGCGTCGCCCGCCTCGATCGCCCGCTGGATCGGCGCCGCCCCCCGCCACCGCGGCAGGAGCGACCCGTGCAGGTTGATCGCGAACCGCGAACCGAGCACCGCCGGCGAGATCTTCTGCCCGAAGGCCACGATGACGAGGGCGTCGGGCCGCGCCGCATCGATCGCCGCGACCTCCTCCGCCCGGTTCACGTCCGCCGGGCGCCGCAGCGGAAGCCCGCGGGCGAGCGCGAACTCGGCGACCGGCGTCGGCCGCTCCTTGAGGCCCCGTCCCGCCGGCCGGTCGGGCTGGCTGACGACGAGCGCGACCTCTTCGCCCGAGGCGAGCAGCGCCTCGAGCGTCGGCAGCCCGAACGCTCCCGACCCGAGGAAGGCGATGCGCATCACCCCTCCGCGGCCTCGCGGAGCGCCTTGATCGCCCGCCGGTTGGCGATCCGGTCGAGCGGGCCCATGCGGTCGATGATGAGGGTCCCCTCGAGGTGGTCGTACTCGTGCTGCCAGATGCGGGCGAGCATCGCCGAACTCTCGAGCCGGAACTCCCGCCCCTCGAGGTCGGTCGCCACGATCGCCGCCGCCGGCGGCCGACGGACCTCGACGTCGATCCCCGGCAGGCTCAGGCAGCCCTCGTCCATCGGCTCGACGCCGCCCTCGAGACGCTCGAAGCGGGGATTGATGTAGATCCCAAGCGGAACCGCGGGGTCGCCGTCGCGGGCCTCGCGGGCCTCGACGACGAAGATCCGCAGGCTCTCGCCGATCTGGGGCGCGGCGATTCCCGCCCCCTCCTCCTCGCGCATGATCCGGACCATGTCGTCGACGAGCGCCCGAACCGATTCGTCGATCGCCGCCACCGGCGTCGCTTTCCGCGAGAGCACCGGGTCGGGCCAGTGGACGATCCGCCGCGGCGTTCGCGAAGGGGCCATGCACCCATCGTATCCCGGGCCGGCCGCCGCGCCGGCGACCCGTTCCGAACGTTGACCGGCGGCGACCCGGGCCGGTACTCTTCACGACCCGGCGGGCCCGTCCTCCGGTGTCGGCCCGCGAACGTCGCGGACCGGTCGAACGGGCCCCGTTCCCCCGGACCCGTCGCGAGGCCCTCCCTTGGCATTCGGCTTCTTCGGCAAGAAAAAGGACGAGGAGCCCGCGGCCGGCGCGGCCGCCCCGACCGGCGCGTTCGTGCCCCAGCCCGACAAGGCCCGGAAGTGGTTCGACCACGGCCGGACCATGACCGCCGCCTCGAACTTCGAGTACGCCCTCTTCTGCTTCGCGAGCGGCCTGAAGCTCGACCCGGGCGACATGAAGGCGCACGAGGCGATGTACGAGACCGCGATCAAGTTCTTCCAGAACGGCGGCAAGCCCGCCCCGGGGAGCGAGATCAAGAAGCTCGACGGGCCCGGCCCCGTCGACCGGTTCGTCGCCGCCGAGTTCACCTGGATGCGCGACATCAACAACATCGACGCCGCCCTCCGGCTGATGGACGCGACCGCGAAGGCCGGGCAGGACGAGTTCGGCAAGTGGCTCGCCCCGCGGCTGCTCAACATGCTCAAGAAGCAGAAGAAGCAGTCGAAGTCGATGTACGTCAAGGCCAAGGACCTCTTCTCGGCGGTCGACGCGTGGAACGAGGCGTACACCGCAGGCGAGATCGCCACGCAGATCGACCCGAGCGACGCGAACCTCGTGAACGAGCTCAAGCAGCTCAGCGCCCAGCGGGCCCTCGCCGCCGGCGGCTACGCGAAGGCCGACGCGCAGCAGCAGGGCGGCTTCCGCGCGAACCTCAAGGACGCCGACAAGCAGAAGGAACTCGCCGAGCAGGACTCGATCTCGGCCGGCGCCGACGCCGAGGAGCGCAACCTCGAGCGGGCCCGCAAGGACTTCGACGACAACCCCCTCTCGCCCGAGGCGGTGCAGAAGTTCGGGCAGCTGCTGCGGCGGAAGGGCACGCCCGAGGCCGAGGAGGAGGCGAAGCGCGTCTACCTGCTCGGATTCGAGCGCATGAAGGAGTACCGCTTCCGCATGTACTCGGGCGACATCGACCTCGCCCGCAAGCGGCGCGAGGTGCGGGCCGCCGAGGAGCGGGGCGACGCAGAGGCGGCCGCCTCGCTGAAGCGTGAGCTCCTTGAGCTCGAGGCGAGCGAGTTCCGCGAGCGGGCGGTGCGTTACCCGACCGACCGCGGCATCAAGCTCGAGCTCGGCCGCATCGACTTCGAGCTCGGCAAGTTCGAGGACGCGATGGCGAGCTTCCAGGCCTGCAAGGACGAGGCCCGCCACAAGATCCACGCGACCCACATGCTCGGGAAGTGCTTCTCGGCGATGGGCTGGCACACCGAGGCGATCGGCGAGTTCAAGACGCCCTCTCCGGCATCGACGCCACCGAGCGCGACCGCGAGCAGCCGCTCCGCTACGACCTGATGGTCTCGCTCATGGACGTGGCCCGCGCCGAACGCAGCCTGACCTCGGCCAAGGAGGCGTTCGACCTCTGCTCGGCGATCGTCCGCAAGGACATCTCCTATCGGGACATCCGCGAGAAGCGGAAGGAGATCGACGCCCTGCTCAAGGAACTCGGCGGCTGACGCCCGTGACGGCATCGCCCGCCATCGTCGCGATCATCCCCGCCCGCTTCGCGAGCGTCCGGTTCCCCGGCAAGCCGCTCGCCGACGCCACGGGCAAGCCGCTCATCCGGCACGTCTGCGAGGCGGCGGCCCGTTCGCGGCGACTCTCGCGGATCATCGTCGCGACCGACGATCTCCGGATCGCCGACGCGGTCCGGGCCTTCGGGGGCGAGGTCGCGATGACCCGGGCCGACCACCCGAACGGGACGAGCCGGATCGCGGAAGTCGCCTCCGCGATCGACTGCGACGTCGTGGTCAACGTCCAGGGCGACGAGCCGTCGATCGAGCCCGAGCTCATCGACGGGGCGATCGACGCCCTGCTCGCCCGGCCGGCGTGTCCGATGGCGACCATCGCCAGCCCATTCGGCCCCCACGAGGATCCGGCCGACCCGAACCTCGTGAAGGTGGTGCTCGCCGCCGACGGGACGGCCCTCTACTTCTCGCGGAGCCCGATCCCGGCGTGGCGTGACCGCGACCGCAGCCTCGCGGCCGATCCCGCCGCCCGGGCCCCCGCCGAGCCGCTCAAGCACGTCGGCCTGTACGTCTACCGCCGCGACTTCCTCGTCCGGTTCCCGACCCTGCCGGCCACGCCGCTCGAGCGGTGCGAGCAGCTCGAGCAGCTGCGGGCCCTCGAGCACGGCCATCGCATCGCGGTCGCGATCGGCGAGGCGCCCTTCCATGGCGTCGACACCCCCGAGCAGTACGAGGCGTTCGTCCGCCGGTACCGGGCGACCGTGGGCCGGTGAACGCAGGGCGGCGGCCTTGAGGATCGGGCCGACGGCGCGGTACAGTCTGCTATGCCCCACTTTTCGCCGGACGAGGCTCGCAGGCCGTTCCCGAACCACGATCTCCGCTCGCCCGGCGCCGGCGCCTGGGAAGGCTCGCCCGAGGGCGAGCCTACCAACGATCTCGACTGCGGGTTCCTCTCCCGCTTCGGCCGGAGCGAGGAGAGCACCGAGTGGTTCTCGCCCGCACCGCACGGCTACCAGAAGGGCCGAACCCGTTTCGTGGTCGTGATCGGCACGGTGATGAGCGGCCTCGGCAAGGGGATCTTCTCGTCGAGCCTCGCGAAGCTGATCCAGGACAAGGGACTCTCGGTCGCCCCGATCAAGCTCGAGGGCTACCTGAACATCGACGCGGGCACGCTCAATCCCTATCGCCACGGCGAGGTGTTCGTGCTCGAGGACGGCGCCGAGACCGACATGGACCTCGGCACCTACGAGCGGATCCTCGACCAGAACCTCTCGCGGAAGAACTTCGTCACCGCGGGGCAGGTCTACACCGAGGTGCTCGACCGCGAGCGGCGCGGCGGCTACCTCGGCCGCGACGTGCAGATGATCCCGCACGTGACCGGCTCGGTGAAGCTCAAGCTGCGCGAGCTCGCGATGACCGGCGGGCCGGGCGGGAAGCCGGCGGACGTCGTCTTCGTCGAGGTCGGCGGCACCGCCGGCGACTACGAGAACGGCTTCTACATCGAGGCCCTGCGCGAGCTCGCGTTCGAGGAAGGCGAGGACTCGACCTGCTTCGTGGCCCTCACCTACATCCTCGAGCCGTCGATCCTCGGCGA
Source organism: Phycisphaeraceae bacterium (assembly GCA_040374395.1). GTDB lineage: Bacteria > Planctomycetota > Phycisphaerae > Phycisphaerales > SM1A02 > JBEIUL01. The sequence goes on along the minus strand of JBEIUL010000107.1, from coordinate 1,040 downwards.
GCAGAAGAGCAAGGCCGCCCAGCTCGGCATCAAGCGACTGATGGAAGCGGGCGTGCAGCCCCACGTCGTCGCCTGCCGCGCGAAGAACCCGGTCGGCGAGAAGGTCCGCGAGAAGATCGGGATGTTCTCGAACGTGCCGATGCGGCGGATCTTCTCGATGCACGACCGCGAGTCGATCTACGTCATCCCCGAGGCGATGCGGGCCCAGGGGCTCGACCGCGAGATCCTCTCGATCCTCGACCTGCACGACCGCGTCGACCCCGCCGCCGAGGACCGCAACCGCCAGCGGTGGCTCTCGTTCTCGTCGCGGATGGCAAGCCCCCGGCCGGTCTCGATCGAGCTCGGCATCGCGGGCAAGTACGCCTCGCTGCGGGACGCCTACGCGTCGATCGAGAAGGCCGTCGAGCACTGCTCGATCGCCCTCGGCTGCGAGATCCGCACCCACTGGCTCGACACCACCGAGATCTCGAGCCGCGAGCAGGCCCGGAAGCTGCTCACGCCGATGCATGCGGTGATCGTGCCCGGCGGCTTCGGAAGCCGGGGCGTCGAGGGGAAGATCCACGCCGCCGGAACCTGCCGGACCGAGCGGATCCCCTACCTCGGCATCTGCCTCGGCTTCCAGATCGCGGTGCTCGAGTACGCCCGGGACGTCCTCGGCCTCGGGAAGGCCAACTCGACCGAGTTCGACCCCCGGACCGAGCATCCGGTGATCTCGGAACTGCCTGACCAGAAGCGGCTCGAGGGGATCATGGGCGGCACGATGCGGCTTGGCGGCCAGGAGGTCGTCCTCGAGAAGGGATCCCTCGCCAGCTTCCTCTACGGGGGTAAGACCTCGGTTCGGGAACGCTTCCGCCACCGCTACGAGGTCGACCCCCAGTACATCGAGGCCCTCTCGTCGGCCGGGCTGCATTTCAGCGGGCGTCACCCCGGTTTCCCGATCATGCAGGTGCTTGAGTTGCCGACCCACGTGCACCCGTACTTCGTCGGCGCCCAGTACCACCCCGAACTGACCAGCCGGCCGCTCGCGCCCCAGCCGCTCT
>JBEIUL010000338.1:0-3396 GCA_040374395.1 Phycisphaeraceae bacterium | reverse complement strand
TACCCCGCTCCCCACGCCCGCGCTTGCCGCTCCGCCTGTGCCTCGAACATCGCCAAGCCCGTGACGCATCGCGCGTGGCGATCACGCGCCTCCTTGAGCAGCGGCGTCCATTCGGGCACGTAGACCGTGTCGAAGACCACGGTGCCTTCCGGGAAGGCGACCTCTCCGCCGGCGATCGACTCGAAAGGGTTCTCGTCCGGCCCCGGCCCGTCCTTCATGCCGAGCGGCGTGCAGTTCACCATCGCCTCGAAGCAGCCGCAGCCGAGGGCGTCGTTCTTGCCGGCCAGGATGCGCCCGGTCGCGCCGGCGGCCCTCGCCGACTCACCGAGTTCCTTCGCGACCAGCTCGGCCTTCGCGTGGTCGCGGTTGAACACGACCACGTCGGCGCCGGCGAACGCCGCACCGCCGGCGACGGCGCGGCCCGCACCGCCGACCCCGACGACCGCGACGCGGACGCCGCCCAGCGAGAGCGCGTCGTCCGGAGCGCGACCGAGCGCCCTCGCCAGGCACTCGACCGCCGCCGGCGCGTCGGTGTTCAGGCACGCGAGCCGGCCATCGTCGCGCACCACCAGCGTGTTCGCCGCACCCAGCGCCGCCGCCAGCGGCTCGACCTCGCCGCCGGCCTCGACCACGAAGCGCAGCAGGTTCTCCTTGTGCGGGATGGTCACGCTCGCCCCGCGAAAATCGAGCCGCGGGTGCTCGAGCATCGACGAGACCGTGGCCGCGAAAGGCTCCCAGCCCGGGGCGATCGGCATCGGGGCGTACACCGCGTCGATGCCGCGCCCGGCGAATCGTGCGTTATGGAACGCGGGGCTTCGCGAGTGCGCCACCGGCCACCCGATGATCCCGTACACCCCCGTCGCCGGCCCGATCGCGTCGAACCGGTACGTCCCCCGCAACTCGCCGATGGTCAGCTGCCCCGGCGCGGTCCCGAACTCGGCGTCGAGCGGCGCGTACGCAAGCAGCGCCCCGAACTTCGGCGCGAGGATCCGCGAGAGCCCGCCGAACTCGCCCATGCAGATCGCGGACATCGGCTTGGTGCGGGCCGACATCAGGTCGAACGCCTCGAGGTTGTCGCGGAGGCTTCGCGCGGTCCACACCACCTTCATCACGGCACAGGCGGGCTCGGCGGCCATGCGGGCGACGCGCTGCAGCAGGTCGTCGGGCCGCCCGCGGAAATCATGCGACGAGAGGATGAGCCGCGGAGCGACCTCGCGAACCTGGTTCTCGTGGTCGACCGCGAGATTGAACTTCTGCCTGCGATTGCGGTTTCCCGCGTACGCGTCGAGCTCGATGTCGAGGTAGCGCGGCGCTTCCGCCGGATCTCCCGTGCCGATCGCCTCCAGCAGGCTCACGCGATCGGTCTCGCTGCCCGCGAAATGCCCGCCTTCCCAGGTGGGCCGGACGGTCACGATGCAAGGCAGCGGCGAGTCCTTCACCAGCCGGCGGATCGCCGCGACGGCGCCCTCGTCCTCGGCCAGGATGTCGACCCGCCACTCGACGAGCCGGGCCCCCGCCGCCGCGGCCTCGGCCGCCCGCTCGAGGGCGTGCGGGACGTCGGTGGCGGCGTCGACGGCGATGGGACAGCAGAGGAAACTCACGTCGTCCACGATACGCCCAACCGCGGGGCCGTACACTTCAGGCCCATGACGGAAGACCCTGAAGATCCGATCGATCTCACCGAGGCGATCGAGTTCCTGCGCGGCCACCTCTCGGGTCTGCTGCGGTTCGACGGCGACGTGCGACCGGTCAAGGTCATCGTCGACCGCGAGGGCCGCCTCTTCGCCCCGGTGATGGTCGCGATGATTCGCTCGGTCGACACCGTGATGTGCGTGCCCGACGACGGCGACGAGGCGATGCAGATGCAGGTCACGCTCGAGGAGGTCACCGAGGACGGCCCGCACGCGGCCCTCTGCGACCGGTGGAAGGCCTACCACGGCGATCCGCCGGATGTCCGCTGGGCCCGCATGGCGATCGACGCCGCCCGCTGGGACGGTCTCTTCATCGACGGCGACGCCCTGATGGTTCCGAACGCCGTCGCCGACACCGAGGCCGGGATCGTGCGGGAGATCAACCGCGGTCCGGTCGCCCGGCTGCAGGCCGCCTGCCGCCGCCACGGCGGGCACGAGCTCGAGAAGCCGGTCCTCGTCGGGGTCGATCCGGGCGGATTCGATGTTCGCGGACTCTTCGGGACGGTCCGGGTGCCGGCGGGCTCGCCGATCGTCGACCTGGCCTCGGCGATCGCCGCCCTCGAGGCGGCCGGACGCTGATTCGAGCCCGATCCGCGGGTGATTCCCGCTCCCGAGCCCGATACCATCCGGCGACCGCGATCAGGCCGCGTCCGGCGGCCGGAGGAACACCGATGGGCAACGAAGGAATGATGTCCGGCTCGCTGAACCACGACATGATCGACGACGGCCAGGCCAAGGCCGCGCAGGCCGTCGCCGACCGCTTCGGCCAGCCCGGCTTCGAGGACATCACCAAGGTCTACATCGACCAGCGGTACTCGGGCTACACCGCCGAGAACCAGGAGACCTGGCAGATCCTCTTCGATCGCCAGATGGAGTTCCTCGCGACCCGCGCGTCGAACGTCTACCTCTCCGGGGCTCGCTCGATCGGCCTGATCCGCGACCACATCCCGTACCTCGACGGCCCGAAGAGCATCAACACGCACCTCCAGCGGCTGACCGGCTGGCAAAGCAAGGCCGTGCCCGGCTACCTGCCGGCGAAGGCGTTCTTCGCCTGCCTCGCCCGCCGCGAGTTCCCGACGACGGTGGTCCTCCGGCCGAAGAGCTCGATCGACTACCTGCCGCAACCCGACATCTTCCACGACGTGTTCGGCCATGTGCCGCTGCACGCCGACCCGGTCTTCGCCGACTTCCTCCAGACCTACGGCAAGGCCGCCCTCACCACCGACGACCCGGTGCACACCGAGCGGCTCTCCCGGCTGTTCTGGTTCACCGTCGAGTTCGGCCTGATCCGCGAGGACGGCCGGGTGAAGCTGTACGGTTCCGGCCTGATTTCCAGCCCCGGCGAGAGCAAGCACGCCCTCGAGAGCCCCGAGGTCGACCGCCGGCCGTTCGACCTCGAGCGGGTGTGCGACACCAGCTTCGAGATCGACCACTACCAGCCGATCCTGTACGTGCTCGAGAGCTTCGCCCAGCTGCGCGACGCGATGAACGAGTACGCGAACCGGCTGCTCGCCGAGAACGAGCGACGGAAGCGGAACGCCCCGCTTCCCAAGGGCGCGGCGGCCGCGGCGACGCTACCCTGACGGGATGCGAAGAAGCATTTCATCTTGCCCGAATTACTTGGGGTAATCATACTCCATTATTTCATTACTCTGAAATTATTGATGGTCATAAGAATCCTAGAAAACACGCCGACTATGCAAAG